>JAICXU010000973.1 GCA_025934595.1 Polyangiaceae bacterium
AAAATGCGCTTCGTGCGCTCCGAGATGGCGCGATCGCGGCGAGGCACGACCCACGGCGGCGTGCGCTGGAAGAGCGACAGCTTCTTCACCTTCGGCTGGATCTGCGGAATGAATTGGATCGCCGATGCGCCGGTGCCGATCACTGCGACGTCGCGATTCGCGAGATCGACGTCGTGACGCCACTCCGCCGAATGGAACATCGGACCCTCGAATTTTTCCGATCCTTCGATCACGGGTTTCGCCGCATCGCTGAGAGCACCGGCGGCGGCGATGAGCACATCGGCCACGAACACGCCCTTCGACGTTTCGATACGCCACGCACGCAGCGTCTCGTTCCACGTCGCATTCGTGACGTCGTGATGAAAGCGCATGTGTGGCATGACCCCGAAACGCTCCGCGCAATCTTTCAAGTACGCCCAGATCTCGGGCTGCGGCGAGAACGCGCGCGTCCATTCCGGATTTTTCGCGAACGAGAACGAATAGAGATGCGACTGCACGTCGCACGCGCAGCCGGGATACTGATTGTCACGCCACACGCCGCCCACGTCGCCCGCGCGCTCCAAGATCACGAAGTCGTCCATTCCCTCATTTTTCAGCCGAAACGCGACACCGAGGCCGCCGAATCCGCTGCCGATGATCGCGATCTTGACGTGCGTTTCGGTGGACATCGCTCTTCCTATCTTCTTCCTCGTCTCGAAGCCGCTTTCGAGGGCAGCCGCACCGCGCCGCGCAAATTCGCGTCGACGAGCGTCGTGACGAGCTCGGCGAGCGAAACGCCTTTCTTGCTCGATGCAAAATGAAGAACGCCACCGAGATAACAAGCCATCAGCGACGCTGCGAGCGCGTCAGGCTCGACGTGCGCGAGCAGCATCTTCTTTTTCTTCGCCTGACGGGCATCCGCCGTCATCACGGCAAATACGGCTTCGAAGAGATCGGACGCTTCGCCGCCGACTTCCCTGCTCTCGAGCGTCGCGCTCAGCACCCCGCGGCTCAGCGAGCGACTCACCGCCGCCATCTCCGCGAGCGTGATGACCGTGGTCCGCAACGCAGCGACCGGATCGGCACCGGCCGCCATGGCGTGCGCCCGCGCGAGGGTCGCTGCGCTCGTCTGCAAGCGCACGAGCTCCGCGATGACCGCCTCCTTCGATCGAAAGTGGACGAAGAACGTTCCTTTCGCAACGCCCGCGCGCGCCGCGATCTTGTCGATGGTGGTGCCGTGAAAGCCGTCTTTGCGAAACAGGTCGACCGCGGATGCGAATACGCGAGCGCGCGTCTCGTCCGCCTTTTCTTTGCGCGTGCGAGCCGGAGCTTCGATTTCACGCGATCGAGCTGCCCACATACGAATGACTCTAAGTCACTGACCGCAGGTCAGTCAATGGGCGGCCCGCCGTCGAGCGGGTCCACCGCCGCCGTCGATTGACGATGAGCGCCGCGACCGATAGCTCCTTTTCGTGTCCTTTCGCGGCCTCGCACCGTTCTTTTTGCCGATCTTCGCGGCATCTGTCGGCTGCACCGGGACGGTCGCAGTCGATGACGACGCCGGAAAGCCCGACGCGCCGATCGTGTTCGACGGCGGCGCGCCGGCGGCGGAGATCGATCTGAAAGGCTGCCCGCAGGAGGGTTACGTCGGAGCGTTCTCGATCGGCGGCGCGCCGTTTTCGCTCGTGGTCGACACGGGATCGAGCGATGTCGGCGTCGCTGGAGCGAATTGCTCGGGCTGCGGCGTCAGCCCCCTCTACACGCCGAGCTCGGGCGCCACGGACCAAGGCGCTCGCGTTTCGATCACGTACGCGAGCGGCGACGGCTGGAGCGGCGAAGCGTGGCGCGACTCGTTCGGTGCCGGCAGCCTCGTCGTGCCCGCACGACTCGCAGCGATCGACGCGCAACAGGAAGATTTTTTTTCGAGCTTCGGGTGCGGATTCGGCACGGTGCCGTTTTCGTTCCAAGGCATCGCGGGAT
>JAICXU010000614.1 GCA_025934595.1 Polyangiaceae bacterium
CGTCGTGTGCGATCTGCCGACGGCGGCGCTCACCGACGACGCGCCCGTGTACGATCGCCCTCGCGGCGCGCTCCCTCGCGTCGAAGAAATCACGCTCGATCAAATCGAGATCGGTCGCGATGCGGGCGATGATCTCGTCGAGCTCCTCGCGTCGCCTTCGATCGGATCACGCCGCTGGATTTGGGAGCAATACGATCACATCGTGCGCGGCGGCACCGTGGTTCGTCCTGGCTCCGACGCTGCCGTCGTGCGCGTGCCGTGCGAGCGCGACGGGGCGAAGATCGAAAAGTTTTTGGCGTTCGCCGTCGATTGCAACGGAAAGAAATGCGAGATCGATCCGTTCGTGGGCGGCGCGATGGCGGTCGCCGAAGCGTGTCGCAACGTCGTGTGCTCCGGCGCCGAGCCGATCGGCCTCACCGACTGTTTGAATTTCGGAAACCCCGAGCGACCCGAGATCATGGAACAGATCGCGCGCGCGATCGACGGCATCGCCGCCGCGTGCAACGCGCTCTCTGCGCCCATCGTCAGCGGAAACGTGAGCCTCTACAACGAGACGCAATTCCAAGACGGACCGCGCGCGATCTTGCCGACGCCCACGATCGGATGCGTGGGGCTTTTGCGATCCGAAAAGGACCGCGTCACGCAATGGTTCAAGCACAAAGGCGACAGCGTCATTTTGCTGGGCGCGCTCGAGGTCGATCCAGGCGCGCTCGGAGGGAGCGCGATCGCGGCGTTGCGAACGAAAAAAACGGCGGCGAAGATCGCCGGAAAATCGATCGCGATCGATCTCGAGGCCGAGGCGCGCCTCCAAACCCTCGTGCTCGAATTCGCGCGCGATCATCTCTTGCAGAGCGCGCATGATCTCGCCGAGGGCGGTCTCGCGGTCGCGCTCGCGGAATGTTGCGTGACGATGCCCGATTTCGTCGGCGAAGACGTCGGCGCCGCGATCGATCTTCCGCCCGAGGCCCCGCATGTCGACGCCGCGTTTCTCTTCGGCGAAGCACCTTCGCGCGTCCTCGTGAGCGTCGCGCCGGACAAATCCGGCGAGGTCGTCGCGCAAGCGTACAAGCACGGTGTGAGTGCGACGGAGATCGGAAAGACGGGCGGCAAGACGCTCGTCATCCGAAAAGAGGGCAAAATGGTGCTGCAAAAGCCCCTCCCCGACCTCCGCGCGGCGCGCGAAAGCTGTCTCGATAAGATCGCGCGCGAGTGATAGCTTTGAGAGTGAGCCCGCGCGGTCAGACGCCAGGGCGTCTGGACGCGAGACAAGCCTGCGCGCCCGTCAGCCATGGCCAAGTTCCAATCGCCGCTGCTCGGCTACAACAACAACGTCCGGCACAAAAACCGGGTCTTCCACATTCAAACGGAAGACAGCGGCGTGAAGCACCCGCACATCATCACGCATCTCTTCATGGACGGCGGCCGCATCCTGAAGAGCGTGAAGACCAGCTACGCGGAGCATCTCGGCGAAGAGGGGATGAGCGAGACGGTCAAACAGATGATGAAGGCGCAGCACAAAGCGATGTTCATCGCGCTGCGTGATGGTCAATTCGATCAGCTCGTCGACCCCACCGGGGCGCCCGTTCCGCAAGCGCCCGTCTCGGAGCCCGAGCCTCCCGCGCAAGGTCACGCGAACACGGTTCCCGCCCCGCCGCCTTCGTCGGCCGCAAGCGTGAATGTCGCGCCGCCACTCGCGCGCATGCGTCCGCCCGCCGCCACGATTCCCGACGATCCGCCGGCCTCACTTGCGCCGCAAACGATGCGTGAGGAGCTGACCCTCGATTTCGCGGCGCTCGAGCGCGCGTCGCGAGCTTCACCTTCTTTGCCGCCGTCCGGTCGCGATTTGCCACCGCCTCCTCCGAACCTCATGCGAAAGCTCGAGCCGCAGAAAATCGGGCCGGATCCGGGCACCGGTCGACATCGGATGCTGAAGCGCGAGGAGCCGGAGTCCGAGCCCGCGATCCGCGTGACCACGCCGCAACCGGCGGTAAAGCCGCCTTCGCAGCGTCCCCGAAAAGGCGCGACGCCGAAGCCGCCGAAGCCGAAGAGCGAGCGTCCGCCCCCGCCTCAACCGCATGAATCCACCCAAGGTCGATACGCGCCGTCGAGGCCCGCGGCGATCTTCGGACAGGCTCGACCGCAGCAAAGCTCGATTTTCGGCGAGGATCTGATCAGCGACAAATCGCTCGACGAGGTCATTTTGAGCTATCTCGCGGAAGATCTGAGCGGCGACGCAAAAAAATAAAATCGCCCACTTGCGTGCGTCCGGCAGGAGCCCCAAATCAGGAGTTGTCGAGACGACAAGACTTAGGGTTCGCGCGAGCCCCTCCCCCCCACCGCGCGAGCCCACGTGCCCGGCGCCGCGAGAAACAGCAGCAGCGCCGGGCGCGGTTTTTAAAGCGCCTTCGCTGCTTGGCGGTTCGCCGTTCTTGCTGCGGCCAAGCGAACGGCATCGGAGCTAGGGAGCAGTGGGCGCTTCGCCGGGCAAAAATTCGAGATCGACGTCCGCGCCGACCTCGCCGCTGCCGCCCATGGTTTTTCCGGGCATCGAGTCGATGATGCATTGACCGCCCGAGCCCGCCGTTTTCGGTCCGACGAGAAACGCGCTCTTGATGCGTCCTTGATCGTCGGTTTCGAGCTTCAGCGTGTTGTGGATCACGGGCGGCCGCGTCTTCATGCCCACGAGGCCGCCGCGGTAACAATCGCTGAAGTCCTTCAGATTGATGACTTCCCTCACCGATCGATTGTCGGTGTTGTGCGGCGTGATCCCCGCGATCGCGACGCGCGCGTGCGAAGGATCGTAGGCACCTGCAGGCGGAGGCGTGGCCGATCCCGAGGACACGGGATTTTCCGCGGCTCCGGCGTCGACGCGCGGCGGCGCTTTGGGGTGATGCGGATGCGACACGCTCGCGGTTTCCAGCGGCGCGACGTCGTTCGTGTCGTCGACGGGCGTGACCGAAGCCGGAGTCGGCGGCGTGCTCGCGCTCGGCATTCCGCTCGCGGCCGTTGGATCCGCGCTGGCGCGGCGGCTCTCCACGACGCGTGCGCCGATCACGGTGAACGTCGCGCCCATGAGCAGCGCCGCGATCGCGAGGCCCGCCCATCTTCGTCGCGGAAGAACGGCATCGTCGAGCTCGGTGCCGAGCGGCGTGACTTTGCTTTGCGTGCGCTCGGCTTGAGGATATGCGCCGACACCTGCGCGCACGGCCCACGAATCGAATGCGACCTCGGTCGCAGA
>JAICXU010000387.1 GCA_025934595.1 Polyangiaceae bacterium
ATGCGGTGACGTTAGGCGAATTGCTCCTCGCGGCTCGCAACGTGGCGGAACAAGCTGGATTGGGCGACGGCGGCTACAGGCTCGTCGTGAACAGCGGGCGTGACGCGGGGCAGAGCGTCTTTCATTTGCACGTGCATGTTCTCGGCGGCCGGCAGCTCGCGTGGCCGCCGGGCTGACGTTGTCGTGGGATGGCGTCAAAGTGGGCTGACGTTGTGGTGGGATGGCGTGATCGCGACGGCGTGGAGCGTCGTGAGGAGCACTCGCGGTAATGCGAGTTTTGTTCTGGCGGGCCTTAACGGCCCCTCATTTTCCTGCGGAAAATGAGCCTCCCCGTCGTTGCTTACGCAAAGCGTTTTGCTTCGCAAAACGCGGTTCCAAGATCGCTGGCGGATCGCCTCGTTTCACTCGGCCACAGTCCGCAGTTTGTGGGCTCGCGATAGCGAGCCGACCCCTTCGCGATCTTGAACCCGCGTTTTTGCGCAGCAAAAACGTTTCGCGATAGCGAAGTCGGGGGAGGCTCAATTTTCCGTAGGAAAATTGAGGGGGCCGTTAAGGCCCCGCCAGCACAAAACTCGCCTTACCGCGAGTGCTCCCGAGGACGCTCCGCGCCGTCGCAATCACGCCTTCGCCCTAACGCGAGTGCTCGCGACGAGGCTCCCTATTTTGCTAGACGCCGCAATCAAGTCTACGCTCCCGCACTGCATGGCCGCCGCAACCAGCGATCCGAGCGCCGCCGTCCGCGAAGATCAGCTCGCGCGAGTTTCGTTCTTCGACGGCCTGACCCGCGAGGCGCTCTCGCTCATCGCACAGGTTACGACCGAAGAATCGCATGCGACCGGCACGCGTATTTTTCAATACGGCGATCCTGGCGACAAGCTCTTCATCATCCTCGAAGGCAAAGTGCGCATCTCGCGCGAGGTCTCGGGCATGGGCGAAGAAGCGCTCGCCGTGCTCGGCCCGGGCGAGGTGTTCGGAGAGATGGCGCTCCTCGACGAGTCGCCGCGCTCCGCCGACGCGCGTGCGCACGAACGCTGCCGTCTGCTCGTCATCACGAAAGATGCGTTCGACGACCTCCTCTTTTTGCACAAGAGCCTCGCGTACGAAGTGCTTTGGAGCTGCGTGCGCATGCTGTCGGCGCGCCTGCGCGAAACGAACGACAAGCTCACGTTCCTCTCGACGTCAGGTCGTTTCTAGGCGCACGTTTCCGGACGATCTCTCGGGTCGTCGCGATTTTGGGCTCGATTTCGTCGCGAAACCGATCCACTTCACTGGGCGTAGATCTGGACATGAAGCACCGCGCGCTCGTTTTTTTCCTGATGGTCTCGGCATGTCACGCCGCAAGCACGCCTGATCCCGGCGTCGAGAGCGTTGCAGCGACGACGGTGCGTGCACAGGATGGTGGGGCGAATGGAGAGTCTGCGATGTCCGACGACAAGGTGGTGAAGTCCGACGCGGAGTGGCGCGCAGTGTTGTCGCCCGGCACCTACCGCATCATGCGCGAGCAAGGCACCGAGCCCGCATTCACGGGACAGTATTGGGACAACCACGACAAAGGCATCTACGTGTGTGCGGCGTGCGGCAATCCGCTTTTTTCGTCGGATCAAAAATTCGATTCCGGCACCGGTTGGCCGAGCTTCACGGCGCCCCTCAAGCCGGGCGCAGTCGATGAAAAAAAGGACTCGAGCCACTTCATGACGCGCACCGAGATCGTTTGCCACAAGTGTGGCGGGCATCTCGGACACGTGTTCGACGATGGCCCCGCGCCCACCGGTCAGCGTTTCTGCATGAACTCGGCGGCGCTGAAGTTCGAGAAGAAATAAGCGGGCAGGGTCGCCGCTCGCTCCGGCGCCCCCGTTGACGGCGCGCGAATAGATGCATAGATATTTGTCTATGCGTTCCAACGCCATCGACGACGCGCGCCTCGTGAAGGTGCTGAAGGCGCTCGCCGATCCGACGCGTTTTCGCATGGTTCAAGAGATCGCGGGGGCCGGTGAGCTCTCGTGCAGCGAGGTGCAAGCGCGCTTCGATTTCTCGCAGCCCACCATCTCGCATCACTTGAAGATCCTCGTCGACGCCGGAGTTTTACGCCAGCGCGCCGAGGGCAAGCACCATTTCACGTCCGTCGATCGCGACCTCATCGACGGCGTCCTCGGCACCATCCCTGCACGGCTAGCGGCAGTGCCGAAGCGACGCACGAAAACCGCGTAACCGCATCTCATGCGTGCCGAGGCACAGGCGGCTCATCCTCAATATCGATACATCGAAATATTTGAATCTATTTATGAAAGGAAGCGCATCATCATGAAATACATCCCCGCCGTCACCCGCGTGCTCCTCGGTCTCGTGTTCTTCGTCTTCGGGCTGAATTTCTTTTTGCACTTCATCCCGCAGCCGCAAAACATTCCGCCGGCGGCAGCGTCGTTCGCAGGTGCGCTCTTCGCGAGCGGCTACTTCTTCGTGATGCTGAAGGTCATCGAGATCTCGTCGGGGCTGCTGCTCCTCGCGAATCGCTTCGTGCCGCTCGTTCTCACGATCTTGGCGCCGATCATCGTGAACATCTTCGCGTTCCACTTGTTCCTCGAGCCGGCGGGTCTTCCGCTCGCGATCTTCATCATCGTGCTCGAGATCGCAAACGCGTGGTTTTACCGCGACGCGTTTCGATCGGTCGTCGCGTTCCGGACCACGCCCGCCGCGCCGGCGAGCACGACGCATGGCGCGCGTGAGCATGCGCATGCCTGAGAGCGGCATCTCGGACGCCTCACGGCGCTACAAACAGGCGCCGTCTTGCTCGTTTGCTCCGGCGGAAAACGGCGAGGTTCGACTCGTTCCGTAAAAATCTTTCGGCAATGCGGATCCGAGGTCGAGCCCGCCGTGGCTCGCGACGCAGAGCGGCTCGAGCTTCCAGCCGTCGCCCATCAACGTCGTGAATCCGGTGTCGGCGGCGGACCACGCGGCGATGAACGCGGCTTCGCAGAGCGGGGACGTGGTGCAGGCCGAGGTCGTCACGCACGTGCTGTCCCCGAGAGGACAAGACGAGGTGGTGAGCACGTTGCCCGAGACCGTGGCGCCGCTCGCGCTCGCTTTGAAAAACGATTCGAGGCTGCTCGGGCCGGCGACATCGGGATACGACATCGCGACGCTCCCGCACGTTCCGGTGCCGCCGCCTCCGTACACGAGCGCGTTCGTCTCGCGCAAAAAAACGTCGTTCTGAATTTGGGAGACGAGATTCGGCGAGCACGAAACGAAAATGCCCGCGTCGCGCACGTTGCTCGTCATGAACAAGTTGTCCGCGAGGACGATGCCGCTCACGTTCGGGTCGATCACGAGACCCGCGGAGATCGTCGTCGCGTCACTGCCGGCGGTTCCCGAATAGAGCGTGTTGCCGCGCAAGATCGGGCCGCTGGTCTCGGTCATTTCGATCGCGCGCGTCGATCCCTCTTTCGCATCCGCGCTTTTGTTGCCGCCGTGGATCATGTTGTTTTCGGCCGTGAAGCTCGCGAGGCCCGAGACGCTGACGCCGACCGATCCGTCGATCGTCGATCCCGTGGCGTCGCCGCCATAAATGCGATTCGCGCGCAAGATGAGCGTGCCGACGCCCGCGACGACGCCGACGTTCGAGCACGCGCCGGTCGCGTTTGCGCAGCTTCCGCCGCCGCCGTCGAGCGTGCACCCGTCGAATTCGATCGTGCCCGGCGCGACGCTCGATACCGCGGAGCTCGCTCCCCCGGTCTTCGTGATCGATCCCGTTCCGCCGCGAACGACGTCGTTCTGGAAGACGGCGGGCGTGCCGCCGACGATGACGATGCCGACGCTGCCCGTTCCGGAAGGTGCGCTGCCACTTCCTCCTTCGATGACCGCGTCGTGAACGTTCGGGCTCGCCGCGTCTCCACCGATCGCGACGCCGACGCTGCCGGTCGCGGACGTGCTCGTCGACGTGGAGACTCCGGCGCCACCGGAGATATTGTCGAAGCGAATTTCGGGCGAGCCTCCGCCGACCACGTTCACCCCGATCGACGCGATGTTCGAGGATCCTTCGTTCGGATTTCCGCCCGTGACGATGTCGTTCTCGAGGACCGGCGCGGCGCCGGATACGTTCACTGCGACGCTGCTCGATGCTCCGCCGGCGCCGACGATCGTCAGGCCATCGACGATGACGCCGGCTCCGACGGGGCTGCCCGAGATCGTGAGGGTGACGTGGCTCGATGGAGAGCTCGAGTCGGCGTCGTCGATCTCGGTCGCGTTCGTTCCGTCGAACGTGGGCGATCCGAACGTCGCGGTGCGTGTCCACGTCGTGCAGTCGTAGCCGCCACGAAGAGACGCGGGGAAATCGAGGACGAGCCCCGGCTCTTCGTACTTGCCTTTGCACGCGTGGATTTCGCCGACGAGCGCCGCGCCCTGATTTTTGGCGACCTCGAGGGCATGCGTGAGCGTGGCGAAAGGCTCGGTCTGCGAGCATCCGCTGCTTGCATCGTTTCCGCTCGGCGAGACGTAGATCGTGCCACCCGTGCATCCGGGCACGCACGCGGAGC
>JAICXU010000987.1 GCA_025934595.1 Polyangiaceae bacterium
GCGCGCTCGGCGCGGTGCACTTGCGAAAGATCACGCGCCGATTCGACGGCGCGCGCATAGACGAGCATCGCGTCGGGCGACGGGTTCGGCTCCTTCACGACGTCTTCGAGGAGGCGCTCCGCGGTGCGGGCGTCACCCGTCGCGAGCGCCGCGAGCGCGACGCTCGTTTTTTCGGGATCCCCTTTCGGAACGGGAAAATCCACGCGTTTGACGTGCGTCGCGCGCGCGTTCGCGCGTTCACCGGGCTTCGGCGCGTGCGCGGCGATCGTGTCGCCCTCGTCCGTGAACGCATCGATCTCGAGCGTCTCGCCGTCCTCATCCATTCCGACTTCCGCGACGAGCCGCACGCGTCCGGGGTTCACGTCGACCTTCGCGTAACGAACGGCCTCGGTCGCGCCGAGCTCGTACGGTTGCTCGATCGCGAGGAGACCGCCGACGCGCAGCGAAGCTTGCCCGTGGGCCCGCAAGCCGACGGCGATGGTTTGTTTGAGGCGTACGTCGAGGTCGACGACGACGGTGCGCGTGCCCGTGCGGCGGCTCGTCGCGGACAGATCGATCGTGCAGCCGTGATTTTTTTCGACGTACGGAGCCTCTTTCGATCCGAACGGACCCGTCGTCGTGAACGAAGCGGGAAGGGGAGCATCGAACGCATCGAGCGGCGACGGCGCCGGGTCGCGCACGCTCGTGATCGACGTCCATGTCGTAGGTCCCATGATCGTCGCTTCGCGCACGCAACCGGTCGCGGCGCGCCATCGCTCCGCGTCCGCCCAGCTTCCACGCTTCTCCGCGAGCTGCATGAGCCCGCGCGCCAAAATGCCTTTTTTGATCGAGTCTTGCTCGATCCGGAAAATGTGCGGGAGGCGCGCGGTGAGGAGCTCCGGCTTGTCGGGTGAGAAGAACGCGGCGTCGCGCGTGCGATACGCGAGCGCTGTGCGATCGGAAAAATCGGAGAGGCCGCTGGCTTGCCTGGTGACGAGCGCGTCCATCGATGCCTCCATCGCGACGAGCTCCCACGGCGAGTCGTAGATCGCGTCGTCCATGAGGTCGACGTACATCTCCTCGGCCTTCACCGGGTCGCCCGTGGCCTCTTCTTTCAACGCGGCGAGCAGGCGCGGCGTGACCTCGTCACCCGAGGGGCCTTGCCAATTCGGTGTCTTCGGCGGCCCCGCGCATGCCGCGAGCGCGAGCACCGCGCATGCTCCGAGAGCGCGCAGTCCGGTCCGCTTCATTTCGCGCCTCCCGTACGAGGCGGATCCAAGGGGATGCCGGCGCGAACGAGGCGCACGTTCTTGTGCATCAGCGCGTCGACTCGTTGCAAGAAGGCGCGCCACGCACCGTATTTTTCGACGGGGATGTCGCTGCGATCGAACGAGGTGCTTCGCACGACGATGATCGCGCGCGGGTCTTTCGGATCTTTCGAGACCTCGAGATGCGCGCTTCCGAAATCCGCGGCCGTGACGTCGCCCTTCGTCGGAAGGACGCCCCACGCGAAGCCCGCCGGCGCCGTGATCTTGATCGTGCGCGTTTGATGGCTCGGCGCGAGCTCCGGAGGCAGGCTCACCGGCAACGTGCGCTTGACGAGCGGCGCGAGCTGCGAGGTGAGCGTCGAGCTCGGCGAGAGCGGCATCACGAGATCTTGATCTTCATGACGCGCCATCACGCCGGAGTGGGCTTTGTATTTCACCCATGCACGACCACCCGGTAAATCGCCTTTGAAATCGATCTGCTTGTCGACGTCGACGGCGGGGAAAAATCCGCCGACGAGATTGTCGCGCACCAGCCGGCTGTATTGAAAGGGCACGCGGTAGCTGCCGGTGAACTGAAGATCGGAGAGGCCGCCGCGCGCCTGTGCGGTCAGCGCGGCGCTGCGCGGAAACATGCTGCGATAGCGCTCCGCCAGGCGATCGAATCCGGCGCGCC
>JAICXU010000499.1 GCA_025934595.1 Polyangiaceae bacterium
CGCGCGTCTTGCCGTCGCTCGGCGTCGAAGGCGTGCGCATCACGACGTTCACGCGTTTCGCCGATCGACTCTTGCCCGATCTTTTTCCGCGCTTGCCGACGCGACGCACCGACGAGACGCCGGCCGTCGTCGGGCGCGCGAAAGAGCATCCGGCGATCCTGCGCGCGATCCATCGCGCCGCCGAGAAGCTTCACGACGAGCTCGACGCGATCGCCCTCCGCGGCTTATCGAAGTGGCCGCAAGGCGAGGACGTGCTCCGCGCCTGGAGAGCGACGCGGACCGATCCGTCGACTCCGCCCGACGTGCGCGTCAGCGTGTTTTCGGCGTGGTCGATCGGAAAACGAAGGCTTCCGAACGTCGTGGAAGCAAGCTCGCTCGACGGCCCGACGCGCGGCGCGATCGAGCCGATCGGCCGTGAATTACGCCAGAAATCGCGCGACGTGCTCGGCGCGTGGGACGAGCTCTTGACGTCGCGGCCGCACCTCGCCGAAATTTTCGGCGCGCTCGAAGACGGCGAAGAACGATTCTCCTCTGCGCAGCTCGATCAGATTCACGACTGGTGCGTCCGCCGCGCGCGCATCTTGGCGGAGGGCGAGCGCGACGGCGACGACGTCGGGCTCGATCCCGAAGACGTGCCGATCCTCTTGAGGCTCTGGCAAGTGATCCGCGGACCGCTCGCGGAGCCGAATGGACAGCCGATTCGTTTCTCGCACTTGTTCGTCGACGAAGTGCAGGACGCGCCGCCGATCGCGCTGCGCGTGCTGCTCGATCTCGCCACGAAAGATCGCAGCGTGACTCTCGCCGGCGACACGGCGCAACGCATGCTCTCCGAAGGCGACGATCGCGGCGAGTTCGATTGGAAGAAGCTGCTCAGCGAGCTCAAAATCGAAGCGATGGCGATCGAGCCGCTGCGCGTTTCGTATCGATCCACAGCCGAAATCACGACGTTTTCACGCGGTGTGCTCGGTCCGCTCGCGCATGCCGGAGACGAAGAGCCGATCGTCACGCGGCATGGTCCGCCCGTGGAATTGTTTTCGTTCGCGTCGCCGGGTGAGTGCGTCGCATTCTTGGCCGATGCGTTGCGCGAGCTCGCGCGCATCGATCCGCACGCGAACGTCGCGCTCATGGCGCGGTTTCCGGAGCAAGCCGATTTGTATTTCGACGGGCTCTCGCGCGCGGAGGTGCCGCGGCTTCGTCGCGTCGCCGTACAAGATTTCACGTGGGAGCCGGGCGTCGACGTCACCGATGTCCGGCAGACGAAAGGCCTCGAGTTCGACGAGGTCGTCTTGCTCGAAACGAACGCGGCGAGCTATCCGGAGTCGGCGCCGGCGCGTCATGCGCTTTACGTCGGAGCGACGCGTGCCGCGAATCAACTCTGGTGCACGACGAGCGGGCCTACGTCACCGCTGGTCGCCGCGGCGATGGAGCTCACGAGCTCGGCTTCGCAAAACGCTTCGAAACAAGGGTGATCGCCGCGATCACGAGGCCACACGCGATCGACGGACCCGAGATCAGTAGCCCGGCGGGGCCTTCGACGATCAAGCACGGAAGAAGCGGTCCCACGATCATGAAGCTTCCGCCGGACGCGAGCCCGCGAGCCCACGCTTTGGCCCCGGTCTCGTCGGCGACCTCCCGGGATCGCGCGAAGACGAGCACGCCGAACCAAAACATCGCGACGCCGACGAGCGCGAGTAGTGCGCTTTCGATCAAACGCGTTCCGATCTTCGCGTCTGCATTCGCGAGCATCGCGCTCACTCGGCTCGGCCCTCGCTCACTTGCATAAGTCGCGCGCTCGTCGCGCGTGAGAAGCGCAGGGGTGAAAGACCACGTCTCGAGCTGCGCGACGCCCTGACGAGCGGCGGCGTCATTCGTCGCGACGCCAGCCACGTGCGGTCGTGAGCTCACGACGAGCGCCAACCACCCGATCGCGAAGAGGATGGACGTGACGGCTCCGCGCGCAATCACCATCGCGTTCTTATAACGCGATCGCCGTTCACGCCGCCGGCCACACCGGAGCCCGCCGCCTTTTCGATCTGCGACGTTAGTTTACATAATGCATCTTATGCGAAGTTGTAGATCTGCGGATTAGGCAGAAAAATAGGCCGATCGGTGATCCCCCGGAATCGGCGCGTTCGGTTACCTGATCCCCCGGAATCGGCGCGTTCGGTTACCTTGGCGAGCCGGCCCATGAGCGATACCCGTCCGATGAGCGCGTCTCCGCTCGACGCCGAGCTCGTCGCGACCCTCGAGCATGCGTTCGCACATCACGCCGCGAATCGCGATCGACTCGAGGTCGCCGACCTGCAGCGCGCGCTCGGGCTCAAGAGCGAATATCTCGCCGGACGCATCCTCGCGTTCTTCGACACCGACAAAGACGGCGTCGTTTCGAAAGACGAATTTCTCGACGGCGTGCGCCGCCTGGTCTTCGGCACCGATCGCGAGAAGCTCGCGTTCGCATTCCAGCTCCACGATCACGACGGCGACGGCTTCTTGGACCAGAGCGAGCTCTATCGCATGATCGCGATCAGCCTCGCCGAAAACGACGTCGCCGAACGGCTCACGCAGCCACCCGATTTTCTGGCGCGAGTACTTATGCAAGCCGCCGACACGAATCGGGACGGACGTTTGTCGTTCGAGGAGCTCGAAGCGGCCGTGCGCCGACGACCCGAGCTGCTCACGCGCCTCACGCGCAGCGAGGCCATTTGGATCGCGCCGAACGAAGAGCTCGTTTTGCTGCTCGAAGAGCGGCGAACGAAGAAGCGGAGCCCCCTCGCCCGCGCGCTCGAGAATCGCGCGTCCGAGACGGTTTTTCTCGCGATTTGGGCGCTCGCGAACGTCGCTGTGTTTCTTTGGTCGTTGCGCTTCGGGCGCGCGTCGGTCACGTACGACAGCGCGATGCTCGTCGGTCGAGCGTTCGGCGCATGCATCGATCTCAATGCCTCGCTCATTTTCGTGTCGATGATGCGTCGCGTTTTGACGTGGATTCGGCCGACGTGGCTCGGACGCGTGGTGCCCGTCGACGAATCGATCACCTTCCACAAAATCGTCGGACACACGCTCTTTGCGCTCGCAGTCGCGCATTCCGCGGCGTTCGTCGTGGCATATGCGCGCGGTCACGCGGCGGCGGGCTCCGTTCTGCACCTCTTTGCGACCGGGCGCGGCCTGACGGGCGGCGTTCTTCTTCTCGTCTTCGCGATCATGTGGCTCACGTCCCTCGGTCTCGTCCGACGATCGAAACGATTCGAGCTTTTTTATTTCACGCACCTGCTCTACGTCGTCTGGCTCGGCCTCGCGATCGCACACGACCCGCGAATGCTGATTTTTGCCGGCATTCCGATGCTCCTCTTCGTCGTCGAGCAAGTGACTCGCGTATTGCGGCGGAAACCGGCCGCGCGCGCCCTGTCGTCGGCGGCGCTGCGTTCCGGCGTGTCGCGCATCGACCTCGAGCGACCTCGCGGCTTCACGTTCGGCGCGGGCGATTACGCTTTTCTGCGCATCCCTGCCATCGCGCGCCATGAATGGCATCCGTTCACGATTTCGAGCGCGCCGGAAGCCAAGGATCTCTCCTTCCACGTTCGCTCGCTCGGAAATTGGTCGTCCGCGCTCCGTCGCCTCGTCGAGGATCGCGAAGCCGCAAAAGACATCACGGCGTACATCGATGGCCCGTACGGATCGCCGAGCGCGCGGATATTCTCTTCACGCTTCGTCGTGCTCATTGGCGCCGGGATCGGCGTGACGCCGTTTGCGAGCGTGCTCGAGAGCCTCATTTTGCGCCAAAAACAAGGCGGATCGGGGCCCGTGCCGGAGCACGTGCACTTCATTTGGCTCAATCGCGATCAATATTCGTTCGAATGGTTCCGCGGTCTCTTGGCGAGCCTCGAAG
>JAICXU010001150.1 GCA_025934595.1 Polyangiaceae bacterium
GACCACGTTTCGATCGGCCCGCCTCCGTGCGACGTGTGCAACGTCGTCGGACCTTCGCATCGCGACAATCGAACGAGCGTCTGCGCACCCGAAAAAAGCGCGACCCCTCGCGCCTCGACGCTCATGAGCGCGCGCGGCGACCGACGATGATCTGCGCCGCGATGGCGAAGAGAAGGCCGCCGAGCGCCCAGGCGAGCACGATCCAACTCGAAGCCGACTTTCCGAGCTTCTTGACGCCCGTGGCCTCATCCATCGATTTCTCGAGCTCGGGTGTCATGCGTTCGTTCAGCGTCGTCTCGAAGCTCGCGGTCACGATCGACGAGCCTGAGTCGTCCGGGAAGAGGAGCTGCATCGTGCGCATCTTCACGCCTTCCGCCGTCGTGAGCGCGCCGACGATGAGACCGACCGACGCCCCGTCCGGGCGATGATGCACGAGATGCCGCTCCTCGCTCCATTGTCCGTGGCTCTTCGCGTAGAGCGCGGGCATTCCCGCCGCGATCGCGGACAGCGCCGCATCGCCGAGCTCGGCGACGTGCGACGAATGCGACAGCGTGATGCGTGCGTCGAGCGACGAAGCGAGGACCGACGGCTCGATCCACGCCTTCTCGACGCTCGAATCGAGCTTCGTCGACAAATCGACCGGAATGAACCCCGTCGGGGCGACGTACGTGAACGGCGCGTTCGCCGGCATTTCGGGCGTGGCTCCGAAATGGGAGCCGAGAAGCGCGCACGCCAGCGCGAAAATCACCGTAGGAAGCCAGCGGACCTGCATCGCGAAAAAGGCATTCTTGCCCCTATCGCAAAGAGTAGGTAAACGAAAAACGGCTCATGGCGAACAAGTGCGTGCAGCTCATCATCCGAGGCCGAGTGACCGGCGTGTACTTTCGTGCTTCCGCGCAGCGTGAAGCGAAGCGGCTCGGCATCACGGGTTGGGTCCGAAATCGAAATGACGGGTCGGTCGAAATCATGGCCGAGGGCGACGAGGACGTCATCAAAGAGCTCGTCGGGTGGTCCCATCATGGGCCTACCGCCGCCCGCGTCGATGGCGTCGACGTCAGGTGGCGCGGCTACTCCGGCGAATTTTCCGATTTCCGCATCATGCCTTGAACGAGCCACTCGGCCTTCGGCGTTAAGGTGAACATCGCATGCTGCGCCTTCGCCTCTACGCCCTGCTCCTCGCGATTTCGATCGCGCCCGCCGCGTGGGCCGATGATGCGGGCATCGAGGAGAGCGACCAAGCGGCTCGCGCGCTCGTCACCCAAGCCGTCACCGGGAACGGCGCGACGAAAAAGAAAAACGAAGCCGAGCTCGTGAAGATGGGCGAAGCGGCGGTGCCGGCGCTCATCGTCGGTGCCAAGAAAAGCGCGGGCGACGAGAATCGAAAGTGGTGCGAAGACGTGCTCGACGAAATGGGCAAGCGGACGGCTGCCGATCAAGTGCAGACGAAGACCGACGACGCGCTCATCGCCGTCTTCCGCGCGTTCTTGGAGATCCACGACGTCGACACGCTC
>JAICXU010000211.1 GCA_025934595.1 Polyangiaceae bacterium
AGCTCGGTCGCACGGTCGAAACGCTGTCGCGTCAGGAGAACGACGCGCTGCCCATGTCCCGCGCCGATCGCCTGGCGCTGCTCGCGATCGCCATGGGCGTCCGCGACGCCGGCAGCGTCGAGCATTTCATCCAGCACGAGGCGAGCCGGTCGAATCGCCGGACCCACCGCATCGACACGCGATAGCGGCGCCCTTCCTCAATTGAGGTGATGCTTGCCCTCGCCGTGCGCCGGATCGCCCGGGTCGCGCTCGAGGAAGATCGCGGTGAGCTCGCGCTCGAGGGCAGCGGTGAGCTCCTGCTCCATCGCTTCGAGCGATCCTGCGGCGCGTTCCACGTTGCGCTGATAGACGAACACGCGGAGACGTCCGAGATCGGCGCGCTCGCCCATGCTGGCGTCGTCGGTTGGCGGCGCTTGATCGACGATGAGCAGCGTGCGGGGATCGACGCCGTCCACGACGACCTCGGGCCCGGGCAGATCGACCACGTAGACGTCAGCCTGGCGAACGTACCGCGCGAGCAGCGCATCGAGCGACGTGATCGCGGTACGCACCGCTTGCCCGAACGTCTCGGCGGTGGGCGCCCATGCCGGCGGCGCGTGAAGGGCATCGAGACCGCGTGCTTTCAAAAAAGCTTCGGTGGCGGCGCGCACGTCTCCCGCTTCGTCGCGCACGAGACCGAGATAGTAGTGCGCGTCCGCGTGCTCGCTGTCGCTCCGAACGGCTTCTTCGAGAAGCGGCGTCGCTTTCTTCGGCTCGCCGACTTCGTAATACGCGCGGCCGAGCAAAAACGAGTGCGTCGCGCTTTCGTACGGACCCTCCGGCGCCATCGCCAGCGCGCGGGCCGCATCCGCGGTTTTGTTCTGCCCGAGGAGCGCATCGACCTTCAGGAGAATGCAGTCCAAAATTTCTTCTTTGGTCTCTGCGTAATCGAGCGCGTCGTTGCACATCGTGACCGCTTCGTCGTAGTCGTGCAGCGGGTGCACGAGCACCTCGGCGGCGTTGAGCATCGCTTCGAGGTAGGTCTCGTCGAGCGCGATCGCTTGCTTGTAATGCTCGAGCGCCTCCTCCGACTCGCCGGCGAGCGCGGCGCTGAAACCCAGCAAATTGTGGACTTCCGGCGATTGCGGGTCGAGCTCGAACGCACGGCGCGCGCATGCTCCGGCACCGGGTGCATCACCCTTTTGCGCCAAGTCCCAACCGCGATCGAGATGAGCGGAGAGTTGATCCATCGAGCCCTACCGCTCTTATTTCCGCACTCTGCTCGCGACGTCAAGCGCTAGAACGGACGGCCCTCGTTGTCGACGCCCGGCTTTCGGCAACCGGGATTCTCGGGCGTGCATCCGTTTCGCTTGTCGTCTTCTTCGTCGTGCACGATGACGCGCGTGCCGGGATGCTCCGGTGTCGCCCAGACGCCGTGCCATCCTTCCGGCAGCGGCGGATCGGTCCACGCGAACATCGCGCGTGCATCGAGCGGCGACATGTTGATGCAGCCGTGGCTCTTCATGTTGCCGAACTGCGAGTGCCAGAAGGCACCGTGGAGCGCGATCGATCCGTTGAAGTACATGATCCACGGGACGTCTTCGATCGAGTACGGCCCGTCGGAGGCCACGTCGCCGTCCATCGTCGCCGCGATGTGCTTTTCGCGAATGCGGAAGATGCCCTGCCGCGTCTCGTGATTCTTCGTCTTGTCCTCGTTCTTGCGGTCCTTCTTGCCGGAGCTGATGACCGTCGCGAACACCGGTTTTTCGCCTTCGAACGCCACGAGCGTCTGCGACGTCAGGTTCACGTCGATCCACTTTTCGTTCGGCGCGAGATCTTTCGGCGGCGGCAAGGGGTGCGTCACGCGACCGTCGCCGTTTCGCATCCACCAGCCGTTCTGCGTCTCCCAGAACGTGTTGCCCCCGATCACCATCGTCTTGCCGGTGAGGCCCACGCTCGTGAAGCGCGCGACCTCCACGCCGCGCGTCATGTGCTTGCCGTCGTCGGAGAGCGTGTACTGGTGTCCGTTCCACAAAATGAATCCCACCGGAAAAGTGGTCGCATAGGGAGTAATCGGCTCGGTTCCCGCGTCTCCCCTCGGTGGATTGCCGATCGTCGTGGGTGCTCCGGCCGGGGGCGGCTCGTCGAGCCACACGCCATGAAAGTCGCTGACGTTCTTGTTTTCGACGACGCGATCGAACGGCGCGAAAAATCCGCTCGTGTTCTTCCACCATTTCGTCTGTTGCCACTCGGGCTTGTGCTTGTCGCGCGGATCGATCTCGGTCTTGTCGAGCGCGAGATAAAAGCCGCGCACCATGCGCCGCACGATCGGGCCCTGCGCGTCCTCGTTCAAATCGTCGAGCGTGACTTGCGGCTTTCCACCGTCCCAATCGCGCAAATACCAGGGCGTGGCGCCGGCATCGAAATCGTCGGTCGTGTTCACCGAGCCGCTCAAATCCGAGAACGTGACGGCGGCCGCGCCGGCGTCGAGATCGGTCGCGTACGGATTGTCGGTTTCGATTCCGCGTTTCGGCCTGGCGCGCGCGGAGAGCCACGGCTCGAACTCGGCGCGATCTTTCCTCGATGGCAACGTGCGATAGAGCGGCGTGCCGTTCGTGAGGTTGTAGCCGTACTCGTACGGCAGCGCCTGGTCCATGTACGGCAAATGCGGCGCGAGCTTCACGCGCGGATGATTCGCGTCGAGCGTCGCGTATTTTCCGCACACGAATCCGCCCGACAAAAGCTCGTACCAGCCATCGAGGCAATTCGCTTTGCGATGCGCCTCGGGCGAAACGGGAACACGCCCGCCTCGCCGCAAGTATCCGATCCGCTTCACGGCCGCGCGCGCGGGATCCTGGATGTGCGAGCCATCGGGAAGCGGCCACTCCATGTCGCTCATGATCGGCGTCTGCATGAAGAGCGCGTAGAGATACGGCCCGTTGTAGCCCTCGGGTGTGCCCGTCGCTGCGTCGGCCGCGAGCGGATCCTTTTGCGCGACGGCGGCGTCGGTGAGGCCGGCCGGCTCGGGATTTTTCTGGCTCTCGTTCGGCGGCGCATGGCTGCACGCCACGAGCGCAGCGGCATCGACTCCGAGCGCGAAAAGAATGGCGAGACGTCTGCGTGCAACCGGGCGTGAAAACATCGAAATCCTCGTCGAACGGGACGAGACCCAACGTAGTAGTAGTCCTCTTTCATTCTGTCGATCCAGTTTCTGTGCGCGCGCCCGGTTTGCGCGCTCATCCTCGCCCTCGGCGTGGGTGCAGCGTGTATGGATCCTGGCCATTTCCAGGCTAGACATAGCGAGACACGTGCCCGAGCCCGAAACCCATAATTTGAGCCTTTTTGTGGCTTTCACGCACGCCGCGGTGTGGGCCACAGGAGCCGGGCGTGGCTGACGAGACGCACGTTCCGCCGAATCGCGAAGGCGCCGGGGAGACCGCGCCGACCGCTCCCCACGCGACGCCCGCCATCGAAAAGGCGCAGAAACGCACGGGACCGGCGAATTTCTGGGCGAATCGTGGTGTGAGCGTCGCGCTCGGGATCGCATTCGTCGCATCCCTTGCTCTTCATTATTCGATTTCGCCCTGGACGCTCTTTCCCGAAAACACGTTCGAGGTGCGGGACACCGAAGGCGAGATTTCGATCCCGATCGATCTTTTGAACGATCAAAGCAGCGAAGAAGCGACGCCGAAGACGGTGGAGCCCGCGCACGAGAACGATCCGAACGGACAAGGTCCGAAGTCGAAGGCGCACCGCGACGCAGGCGAAGAAGAGCGCGACGGCGGCGAAGATCTCGACGCGGAGGTCGCCGACGCCGCGAACGAAATTTCCGACGCGGAGGTCGCGATGGTCGGCGATGCCGCGGTCGCCGGCGTGAACGGCCCGCGCGATCCGAACGCGCTCCTCGGCGCGGCGGGCAACGTGCAAGCCGGACCTCCGCTCGTGCAGCTGCTCGTCAACATGGAGGTCATTCGAAAAAATCCGATCGGCGCGCAGATGGGCCCCTTGATGTCGGCGATTCCGCAATGGGACGACTTCATCTCGGGGACGAAAGTGGACGCCGTCCGCGACACCGACTGGGTGTTCATCACGGGACCTTCGCTCATTCACACCGATCGCGATGCGATCTTCGTGCACTACTCGACGAGCGATGCGATCGTCGACAAGGCCGTCGACATCGTCGCGCACAAATACGATCGCGGCGGCGCGTTCGACGCCGGAGTCCCGGGGGTGAAGGCTTCGCTCGGCCACGCCGATCGCGCGCAACGCGTGTTTTTGCGGGCGAAATCGCATTTGCTCGTGGTCGTGCCGCCGGACTACGCGCACACCGCAGCGACGATCCTCGTCAAAGCGAAGATCTCGCCGCACTTGCGACCGGGAGAAGCGATGCGGCTCACGCTCGAGAATCCGAGCCACCCGATGCCGCAATTGCCTTCGTCGATGAAGGAGCTCCGCCTCTGGATCATGCCGCGCGACGACGGCGGCGCGGATGCGATCGCGGAAGCGGATTGTCCGGACGCGGCGAGCGCGATCCAAGCCGCGGAAGACGTGAAGAAGCTCATTGAGTCGCAGAACTCGCTCGGCGTGCGCATGATCACGAACGGGTTGCTCAACGGCTTCGACGTGACGACCGACGGCAGCGTGGTGCGCGGACGCTTGCCGGCGTCGAGAGAGCAGCTGCAGACGCTGCTCGGCTTGATTTCGGGTCAATTGGGCGTGTCCTTGCCGCCGCAAAAACAGTAAAGAAGACGCATCATGATTCAACGTGCGCTCGCGGTTTCGCTCGTCGCTCTCGGTTTGTGCTCGGTCGCTTGTTCGAAAAAAGTCGACGAGCCGAATTCGAATTATCAGCCGTCGCAGGGCACGCCGCTCCCGCCAGGACCTTCCACGCTCCAAATCGAAGACGTGAAGGTGGGCACCGGTGAAGAAGCGAAATCCGGCGACAAAGTGAAGGTCGAGTACACGGGCACGCTGATGAACGGCGTGAAGTTCGACAGCTCGAAAGATCACGAGCCCGCCGAGCCGTTCGAGTTCACGCTCGGACAAGGACAAGTCATCAAGGGTTGGGATCAGGGCGTCGCGGGCATGAAGGTCGGCGGCGAGCGAAAGCTCACGATCCCCTCGGATTTGGCCTATGGCGACAAAGGGCAGCCACCGACGATTCCGCCGAAGGCGGGTCTGAAGTTCGACGTCGAGCTCGTCTCGATCGAGCACTGACGATCGTCAGCGTTTCGCCGCGAGTCTTTCGGCGATGGCAGCCTCGGCCATGTCGAGCGCGGGATCTTTCGCGGGGCCGAGCTTCAAGTTCCCGGCGGACGAGAGCACGACGAGCTCGCGGCCCATGCGCTCGATGGCTTCGATTTCGTTCCATCTTCGCGCCGCGCCTCCGAACGTGATGCCTTGATCGTCGACGACGAGATCGAGCGGCAACGTCGCGGTGACGGCGGCGGCGGACGCGCCGAAAAACGATAGGGCGGCGATCGCGGCGACGAAAAAGGTCACGTCGGGCCGCGCATGGGTGGCCTCGAAGACGATGCCGATGAACGCGACGCCGGCCGCGCCGACGACCATCGCGATCGCGGACGCGACGAACATCGCGCGCGATCCGAGCGGTAAACGAAGCCTCTCGAGAGCAGACGCCGGGATCGTGTCCTCGCGGACGGCGCCGTGCTGCAGCGACCGACGAAGCAGCATGACGAACACGCCGGCGAGGATCACTTGCAGCGGTAGCGCGAGGCCGGATGCGGAGCGGCTCGAGAGGAGCGCGTCGAACGTGCCGTGCGCGAGCGCGGCGATCGCGAAATAAAGCGGCAATCGGCGACGTCGCGACACGAGCCGCGCACCGAGCGCGAAGCCCCAAATCGCGCCGAAGAACAAATGCGCCGGCGCGCTCGTGAGCGTGCGCATCACGATGACCGACGGGCTCAATCTTCCGAGCGCGAAATATTTCACGTTCTCGATCGCCGCGAAGCCGAGCGCAGCCGCCGTTCCGTACACGATGCCGTCGACGGGCTCGTCGAACTCCGCGCGCCGTCTCGCGAAGAGCATGACGGCGAGGAGCTTCACGCCTTCCTCGACAGCGCCGACGACGATCGAAAAAGAGACAATCGCGATCGGAAGCGCCCAGGTCTGCCCGCCGAACGAGAGCAGCGATGGATTCAAATAAGGAGAGAGGCTCGCCGCGCCCCCTTCGAGAAATGCCGCCAAAAACACGGACAATCCTCCAAGCAGGAAGGTACCGAGGACGATCCACGCGGGCTC
>JAICXU010000827.1 GCA_025934595.1 Polyangiaceae bacterium
CGCGATTGGATTCGTGCTTTCGTCGGCGACGCCCGCGCATGCGCTCGTGTGGCCCGACGTCCCCGAACAAATCGATCACGCGCTGCAATCGCAAGATCCCGCGACGCGCCGTGCGGCGGCGCTCCAAATTCGAACGCTCGGACCTTCGCGCGGCGGACCGATGGCTCTCCGCGCGCTCGGCGATCCCGACGTCGAGGTGAGGCTCGCCGCCGCCGAGTCGGCAATTGCGCTGCACATCACCGCCGCCACGAACGAGGTGACGGCGTGGCTCGGCGATCGCGAGGTGCGTTTGCGAATCGCAGCCTGCACGGTCGCGCGTGCGATGCCCGATCCGCGTGTCGTGGCCCCGCTCGCTCGCGCGCTCGGTGACGGCGATGCGGCCGTTCGCACGGCGGCCGCGGACGCGCTCGGCGTGCAAGGATCGCTCGACGCCGTTCCGCCGCTCTTGGGTCGCCTCG
The DNA here is from genome assembly GCA_025934595.1 of Polyangiaceae bacterium. Lineage (GTDB taxonomy): Bacteria > Myxococcota_A > Polyangia > Polyangiales > Polyangiaceae > JAICXU01. Next base: position 459 of record JAICXU010000827.1, read on the forward strand.
ACGATCCGACACCTGCCGTTCGCGTCCAAGTCGTGCGGTCACTCGCACGCATCGCCGACACGCGCGCCGTCGTCCCTCTCGTCGGAAAGGTCGAGGACTCGGTGCCCGAGGTTCGGCAAGCGGTCGCGCAAGCGCTCGGCGAGCTCGGCGATCGCCGCGCGTCGCAAGCTCTCGTCTTGCAGCTTCGCGACGCGAACGTCGACGTGCAGCTCGGTGCGCTCGAAGCGCTCGGGCGGTTGCGAACCCCGGACGCGATCGACTCGATCTCGCCTTTTTTGACCGATCGAAATCCCACCCTACGGCAAGCCGCGCTCGTCGCGCTCGGGCGCATCGCGACGCCGGAAGCGGTGCGTGCCCTCATCGGCAATTTGGGCTTCGCCGACGACGCGAACGGCGGGACCGACCGCACGGCCGTCCGCGATGCGCTCGTTGCCGCAGGCCCGAACGCGATCGCGCCGCTCTCCGCGCTTCTCGAGGGCAACCCCGCGCCACAAGCTGCATCGAGCGCGGCGTGGGTGCTCGGCGAGCTTCGAGCGAAGGTCGCGGCTCCGAAAATCGTCGCTGCCATGCGACGCGGCGTGCTCGGCGCGGGCCCGGCCCTTCATGCGCTCGCGGGCGCGGGCTCGAGCGACTCGATCCCCGTCGTGCTCGAGTTCGCCGATGATCCGAGCCCGCTCGTGCGCGCAGAGGCGGCGCGAGCCGCGGAAAAATTGCTGGATCCCGCGCATCCGGATGGCCGCGCCGTCGAGCCTCTCGCCGCGGCCCTTCGCGATCCGTCGTTGCAATTGAGCGAGCGCGCCACGCTCACGCGCCTCCTCGGTCGAACGGGGGCGCCGCGCGCCGCGCCGATTCTCCTCGCCCTCCTCACCGCGAAAGACACGGACCTGAAGATCGCGGCGATCGACGGGCTCGCGGCGCTCGGTCCGGCCGGCGCCGACGACGCGCTCGTCAAGGTCTTGAGCGATGCCGATCCTTCCGTTCGATTGCACGCCGCGATGGCGCTCGCCGACTCGGGCGGAGCACGTGCACGAGACGCGCTTCTCGCAAAAATGAACACGAGCGACGAGGTCGATCGCGGCTCGCTTCTCGTCGCGCTCCGCGGCATTCTCGCGCGCGCGCCTTCCGACGCGGCCGTCGCTCGCCTCGCGCAGACCCTCGAGCTCTCCGTGGGCGCGGAGCGTGATGCGATCTTCACCGCGGTGAGCCGCGCGACGTCGTCGTCGGCGCTCGCCATCCTCCAAAACGCGGCGCGATCGCAGGACGCGGACGATCGAAAGGCAGCGGCGTCGGGCTTGGCGAATTTTGCGTCCGCGGGACCTTCGCTCGTTCCTCTTCTCTCCGATCGCGAGCCGGCCGTGCGCGCGCAAGCGGCTTGGGCGTGCGGATTCGTGTGCGGAGCGGACGCGCTCCCGAAGCTCGCCGCGCTGGTCGCCGAGCACGACACCGATTCCGCTGCGAACGCGGCCGCAGCGATCGGCAAGATCGCGGCGAGAGCCAAAAATGGGGCATTTGCCACGACGACGCTGTGTCCGCGCACCGAAGACGCGAGGCCGCTGGTGCGCATGAATTCGATCATGGGAGCGATGACGGCGGGAGCTCGATGCGGCGGCACGTTGCGCAAGCTCCTCGAAGAAGACGCGAGCGAATCGGTCCGCGTCGCAGCGGCGCGAGCGGTGGCGGCGGGCGGCGCAAAGGAAGACGTCACCGCGCTCGAGCATTGTGCTCGCGCCGATCGATCGGGCTCGGTGGCGAGCCGATGTCGCGAGGAGCTCCGCGGCGAGCGCGCTACGCCGCTACCGCCGCATGCGGTCGAGATTTACGTCGTTCCGGGCGGCGCGCAGAATCCGGAGCCGCGCGCGCACTATGCGCTTTTGCTGGCAGACGGTTTCACGCACGCCGGCAACGCCG
>JAICXU010000626.1 GCA_025934595.1 Polyangiaceae bacterium
CGCGTCGCTCGCGCCTTGCGTCGCACGTTGCGATTTCGCCGATTCGCTGGAATTTTCAGCAGATTGCGCGTTCGCGATCGGATCGGCCGGAGTGCTCGGAAGCTCGATCGTCGTTCCGCCGTTCGATGCTTGCACATTCTGCGGTGCATTCGTGTTCGCGTTGCCCGAAGCGCGCAGACTTGCCGCGCGTCCAGGAGACATGACGACGCTTTGCGTGACCGGCGGCGGCTCGTTCTTCGCATGCAGCATGAACGTGGCGATGCCGATCGAAATCGCGCTGCCGAAGAGCGCACCGATGAACGCGGCCTTCGTCGCCACGGCGGGCATGGATGTGCCTGCCCAGAGCGTGCCTTTCGCTGCGCCGGCAGCTCCCGTTCCTTGAGGCTGCCCTTCCACTTTTATTTGCGGCGGTGGGTGCGTGATGACGCCGCCCGTGATGCCGGTCCACATCGCCGCGCGTTTTTCGCGCGACGGTCCGTCATGCTTGGCCGCGTCGAGGAGCGCGCGCGTCGTGGAAGAGAGGTTGTTGCTCATGGCTTGTGGCCCGCGTTCTGGCCGACGGGGGCCCCCCGTGTAATGGCCGCTGCCGCCTCCGATTCGTCGCGAAGCGTGTCACCGCGAAGCGCGAGCTCGAGCTCGGCGCGGGCCACGCGGAGCCGTGAATATACGGTATTTATCGAGATTCCGAGCGAGTCCGCGATTTCGGGCGCGGTGAGCTCCTCGATTTCGTGCAGCACGAGCACCGCGCGACGACCCACCTCGATCCGCGAGAGCGCGCGATCGAGCCGGGCGAGATCTTCGCGGAGCGAAACGCTCTGCGCTTGATCGGGCGCGACCGATTGCCGGCCCACGGCGACGCCGCCGTCTGCGTCTTCCGGATGCCGGCGCCGATGTCTGCGCGCATCCGACGCGACGCGCAGCGCAATTTGGAATAGCCACGCGCGCGCGCCGAAGCCGCGATCCTCGAACTCCGCGAGGCGTCGATGCGCGACGACGAAGACCTCCTGCGTCTTGTCGTCGGCGTCCGAGTCCGGAACGCCGAGGCGCCGCAAGTTACGCCACACGAAGTCGACGTGCTCTTCGTAGAGCGCGCGAAAATCCGTGACGCGCTTCTGCGAAGCACCTGCGCGCATGGCCGGATGCTCGCCCGACTCCGCCTCGGTTTCTTCCGTGATCGGTTTCGTCATTGCAGCTTCCACGTCACCCCCAGCTCGACGCGACCGGCGAGAGTTTGCGGCGAAAAATCGCCGATCGAGCCGCCGAGGAGGTTGATGTTGCCGATGCCTCTCAAGGTTACCGCAAAATTGCTTGCAAGCTCGCCTTGCAGGCCGAGCGCGGGTCCGAGCTCCAAGAGGGGCAGCGTGGTGCCGCTTTCGCGCAAAAATCCCATCTCCGAGCCCGCGCAAATCTCCGCGTCGAGGCCGCGTTGCGCGTGGTAGTTGCCGCGCAGGCGCCCGCAGAGGTCGATGCGCGTCGCGCCGTGGATCGTCTGCTGGGATGCGAACGTCGCGTCGAAAGCGAGCGTCGGACGCAGCAAAAATCCTGCGCCGAGATCCATCACGCCGTACACCGCCGGTCCGAAGAGGGGACGATCCGCGACGCCGCCTTCGAGAACGCTCGCGACTCCGACCTCGCGCGTGCGCTCGACGGGCGCGGGCCGATTCGGTCGCAAATCGGGATCGACGTCGTCGTCTTCTTCGAATCCCTTGCGCTTGGCGTGCGCCGTCGGCACGGGAGGAGGAGGGGTCGCAGGCGGCTTTGCATCCGGACCGATCTTCGCGCGCTCGTCATCGAGCGCGAGCGATGCCCACACGCCAATCGCCTTCGCCAGCGTCGCGCACGTGGTCCCCGGATTCGTGAACGAGCGACGCGAGATCGAAATGCCGCGACCATCCAAAATCTCACCGTCGGCGCGAAGCATCGGGGACGCATCGTGACCGACGCTCGCCACGCGCACATGCACCGACCATCCGGCGAGCGGATCGCCGGCCGTCACCGGAAGGGCGCTCGCAAACTCCTGCGACGCAATCTCCGACGTCTCCGCGCAGGGCGCCGGCTGCTCGAGCACGATCGTCGGCGGAGACGCGGGTTGCAAGGAGGCCTCGAGATCCACGGCTGGTCTCGGCTTATGGCCGAGAAATCCAGGATCCGTCTCCAACTATCCTCCGCGCCTTGTCTTGCGTCGAGGCCCTACGGCGAGGTGCAAATTTACCCCGTAAAAAGACCGTTCTCGACGCGCGGCAGGTTTGCGCGCTACTTGTTTTCGCTCCCATGCCCGGTTCCGAGAAAGCTCCCGAACTCGACGCGCGTCCGGTGGGCGCGCTCCGCGAAACGTTGGCCCGCATCGAAAAAGGCGGCGCCGACAAGTACCACAAGAAAAATGCCGAGACGGGCAAGCTCTTCGCGCGCGAACGCATCGCGCGCTTGATCGATCCCGAGTCCTTCGTGGAAGACGCCATCCTCGCGAATGCGGTCGACCGCGACCTTCCCGCCGACGGCGTCGTCACGGGCACCGCGAAGATCGCAGGACGCACGGTGGCGATCATGGCGAACGACTCGACGATCAAAGCGGGCTCGTGGGGCAAGCGCACGGTCGAAAAAATTCTGCGCATCCAAGAGACGGCGACGAGGCTGCGCGTACCGATGCTCTATCTCGTCGACTCCGCCGGCGCGCGCATCACCGATCAGATCGAAATGTTTCCGGGACGTCGCGGCGCGGGAAGAATTTTCTACAACGAGGTGCAGATGAGCGGCGTCGTGCCGCAAGTCTGCTTGCTCTTCGGACCCTCCGCCGCCGGCGGCGCGTACATTCCCGCGTTTTGCGACATCGTCGTGATGGTCGACGGCAACGCGTCGATGTACCTCGGCTCACCGCGCATGGCGGAGATGGTCATCGGCGAAAAAGTGACGCTCGAAGAAATGGGCGGCGCGAAAATGCACTGCTCGGTGTCGGGTTGTGGCGACGTGCTCGTGAAGACCGAGGACGAAGCGATTGCATTCTGCAAACGATATTTGTCGTTTTTGCCGCAAAATTTCGAAGAAAATCCGCCCACCGTCGCGTCGCGCGCGCCGAAGGCCTCCGGCAAAAAAATCGAAGAGGTCGTCCCCGCCGACGAAAATAAATTCTTCGACATGATGGCGGTCATCAAAGAAATCATCGACGA
>JAICXU010000541.1 GCA_025934595.1 Polyangiaceae bacterium
GAGACCCGTTCCGAATTCGAGCGAGCAACAATCCGACCAGCAGTCGGCGCTCGCCTCACAACCTCGACAATAATAGTGCGGCCCCGCGAGCTGGCACTTCTGTCCTTTGGCCGTGTTGCACTTGATGAAGCACGCGCCGCATTCATTGTCGGTGACGGTGCGGACGGCGCTCGCGTCGCAACAGCGCGCGTAGGAGTCGCTCGGATCGTAGTTGTAGCCGTCGGCTTTTCCGATGCACGGATCGAGCGGTCCCGTGTCGCCTGCGTCCTCGGGCGAGGTCGCGTCCGTCGCGGCGTCGAAGTCTGCTCCACTCGCGTCGGGCGGCGCGTCCACGAAATCGACGAGGAACGAGCACCCCGCGAGCGCGGTTAATAAGAGAATTGCCGCTGGAATTACTCGCGCGCGCACGGCCAAGGATACGGGTACCATGGGAAGCGGAGGCCAGCCATGGGGCAGTCGTCCGGGCATCCCGGCGAGGGCAGAAGATCGATCCCGGATGTCGAAGTCGCCGAGAAGGTGATCATCGCGCCGGCGCCGCTCGACTCCACGAGCGACATCTCGTCGATCGACAAGCTCCTCGAGCTCGCCGACGGCGAGGAATGGAACATCGACGCCCAAGTGCGATCGCTGCAAATCGCCGCCGTCGATCCGTCGCGTGACGCCGCCGCGGCCGAGCGTGCACGGGGACCCGCGCTCATCGCGCCGACGCCGTTCGATCTTTCGCCGCTCGGCCTGCCGTCGCGACCCCCGCCTCCGCCGCTGCCTTCGAAAGCTCCCCCGGCAATCACATCCGGCTCGCTACCGCCGCCGCTCAAGAAGAGTCTGCCTCCGCCGCTGCCTTCGCGCGCGGATCAATCGGGCCCGCAATCACGCAAGCCGCCGCCCATCGAGCAGCCAGGCAATCTCGTCGATCTCCTCAGCGCCCGCGTGATTGCGCTCGAAAAAGGTGACGACAAAGTCGGGCTCGCGCGCGCTCACATCGAGCTGTCGATCGCCGCGGAGACCGTGCTCGGCGACGACGCGCGATCGATGGTGCATGCGGAGGCTGCGCTCAAAGTCGATCCTCGGCTCGCGGCTGCGCATGCGATCCTGCGCCGCAAACGACACGGGCGCGGCGCGATCGCGGCGATGCTCAATCATCTCGAGCACGAGCTCGCGGCCGCCACCGAAGAAACGGCGACCGTCGAGCTGCTCGTGGAAAAGGCGCGCCTCCTCGGCGCGGCGAACGAAAAGCCCGACGTCGTGCGCGCGGTGTGGGAGCAAGCGCTCAAGCGCGATTCGCATCATGCCGGCGCGCTGAAGGGATTGGAGGTCGAGCTCGCGACGCGCACGTATGCCGCGATCGCCGATCAAGCGCAGATCGACGATGCGAACCAATCGCTCGCCGAGCATCTCGCGCGCATGGCGGATTCGTACGTGTCCGAGCCGCGCCTCGCCGCGTGGTTGCACGTCGAAAGAGCTCAAATTCTCGAGTGGCGCTTGCGCAACGTCGACGCCGCGCGTGCTGCGCTCGAGCGCGCCGTCTCGCTCGATCCGTCGGTCGGTCCCGTTCGCGACGCCTGCGTGCGCCACGTCGCCGCGCACAACGATGCGGCCGCGCTCGTCATCCTTCTCGATCAAGAAGCGCGCATCGAATCGGATCCGCATCGCGCCGCGCGTCTCGAGCTCGACGCCGCATGTCTCGCGTCCGAAAAACTGAACGACCGACTTCGGGCGCTGGGATTGCTCACGCGCGCGGCAGGTCGCGCGCCGACGACGCCGTTCGTCGATCGTCGCGTGCTCGACGAGCTCGTTCGCCTCCACGAGCTCGAAGGTCACTGGGAGCAGGCGGCACGCGCACGCCGGGCGCGACTTCCCTTTTTCACCGATCCCGAGGTGCTGATTTTCGAACGGCGCACGCTCGCACAAATCCACGAGCGGCTCGACGAGCCCGAGGTCGCGATCCAGCACGTCGAGCAAGCCCTCGCGCTCGATCCGAGCGACATGACGCTGCTCGAGCTGCTCGATCGCCTGCTCGCGCAAGTGCAGCGCGACGCCCAACGTGTCGGTTTGTGGGTGAATGAAGCCGCGCGCCTCGAAGACGTCTCGAAGCGCGCCGCCGCTCTCTGCAAAGCGGCGCAGATTTGCGAAAACCAAATGGCGCAGCCGCTCGAGGCGATCCGGCATTTGCGCGCGGCGTGGGTCGCTCATCCCGGTGACGCCGAGGTGCTCGACAGCCTCGCGCGTCTGCTCACACCCGCGCCGAGCGAGGTGCTCGATCACGAAGCGCGCGGCCTCGTCGATCTTTATGCGCAGGCGGTGGAGAGCGCGCGGGATCCTGGACGCAAGGTCGCGTACCTCGAGAAGATCGCGATGATGTGGGAAGAGATGGTGGGTGAGCCTCGTCGCGCGGCGCGCATCTACGAGGAAATCCTCAAATTCGAGCCCGATCGTCGCGGCGCCATCATCGGCCTCGGTCGATGCGCCGCGCGCGTAGGTGACGATCGCGCCCTCGCTCGATCGCTGCTCGACGAAGCGCGGCTCGAGACCGACGACGTCAGCAAGCTGTCGCTCCGGGTGCGCGCGGCCACTGCGCTCGCACGCGTGGATGCCGCGCGCGCGCTCTCGCTCGTCGACGAAGTGCTCGCGCAAGATCCGGCGCATTCGACGGCGCGCGCGCTCGAAACGCGCCTCCATGAGGAGGCGGGACGCGGGGAACGCGCCGCGGAATCGATGCGCGCGAGGATCGCCCACACCTCCGTTCCGAAAGACAAGATCGCGCTGTGGCTCGCCCTCGCCCAGCTCCAAAACGTCCGCCTTCGCGATCACAAGGCCGCGCTCGCTTCGCTGCAGGCGGCGCGCGCGCTCGATCCGACACACCCCGTTCCGCCCGAAGAAATTCTGCGCATGCTCGATTCGGCCGGCGACGATCAGCTGTATCGCGAAGCGGTCGAAGCCCTGGCCAAAGACGCCGCGACATCCGAGGAGCGCGTCCGCTACTTGGTGCGAGCCGCGGAGATCGACGAGCTCCGTCTCGGTGACGATGCACGCGCCGCGCTCATGTACGCGCGTGCGATGTCGGAGGCGCCGGAAGAAGAGGCGATCGCCGAGCGTCTCGAGCGCGTGCTCGTGCGACGTGCTGCGACCGCGGCGCGTGCGACCGAGCCGCCAAAGCCCGCCGCGCAGCTCTTGGCCGAGCTCATCGCCCTCCAACAAAAGAGGCTCGAGCGCGTGCGCACGCCGATGGGCGAGCGTCGCATTGCATTCAATCTGGCCGAGCTCCTCATCGAAGCCGGACGCGATCTGCCGCATGCGACGCAGCTCCTCGAGCGCGTGCTGGCCGATGATCCGAAGCACATTGCGGCCCTTCGCAAGGGTGAAACCGTCACGCGACGAAGCGGAGATTGGGTCGCGCTCGCGCGGATGCTGTCGGCCGAAGGGGACGCGTTCCAAGACACGAGCGCGAAGCTCGGCGCGCTGTGGAGCCTCGCCGGTCTCGAAGAGTGGCGCTTGCCGGTCGCCGAGTCGGGACAGACGTACGCGCGCATTTTGCGGCTCGACGCGCAGGACCCCGGCGCCCTCGAGGCCACCGTCCGACGCGAGATTCCGCCTGCGCGTCACGGCGACATTCGCGCGAAAAGGTCGCTCATCAGCGCGCTCCGTTCTCTGTTCGCGTTCGCGTCGGACGACGGCACGCGGCTCGCGATCCAATTGCGACTCGCGACGCTGATCGAATC
>JAICXU010000356.1 GCA_025934595.1 Polyangiaceae bacterium
AACCTCGGCACGCGCGCGCCGGGTGACGGAAACGAACGCCCCGCCGCCGAGCGGGTCGCCGAATTTTTGCGGGACGCCGGCGTCGATTCGAAAATCGTCGAGAGCGATCCCGGGCGCGCGAATCTCATCGCGCGCGTGCGCGGAAACGGGGAAAAACCGCCGATTTTGCTCAATGCGCATCTCGACGTCGTCGAAGCCGACGCATCCGCGTGGCAGCACGATCCGTTCTCGGGCGCTCTCATCGACGGCTACATCTGGGGTCGCGGCGCGATCGACATGAAGCACATGGCGGCGATGAGCGCGTGCATCGTGGGCCTCCTCGCGAAAGGCGCGCACGAAGGCACGCTCGAGCGCGACGTCATCTTCACGTGCGTCGCCGACGAAGAGAACGGGTGTGAAAAGGGCTCGATCTTCTTGGTCGAAAATTACGCCGACGAGGTGCGCGCCGAATACACCATCGGCGAGCTAGGCGGATTTTCGCTGCACCTCTTGGGGCGCACGTTCTATCCGATCCAAATCGCCGAGAAGGGCCTCTGCTGGGTGCGCGCGACCGCGACGGGAAACCCAGGCCACGGCTCGATGCCGATCGAAGACAGCGCCGTCGTCGTTCTTGCGGAGGGCATCGCGAAGCTCGGAAGAAAGAGGCTCCCGATGCATCCTGTCGAAGCGGTGAAAGATTTCGTGCACGGCCTCGCGAACGAGCTTCCGCAGCCGCAAAAATCGGTGATCAAAAAGCTCACGGTGCCCGAGGTCGCAGGTCTCATTCTCGATTATTTGATCAAGGACGCCGATCAAAAACGCACGTTCTCGACCCTCCTCTCGAACACGGCGAGCCCCACCGTCGTGCGCGCGGGCGCGAAGACGAACGTGATTCCGGGCAAGGCATCGGTCGAGATCGACGGCCGCACGCTTCCGGGGCAGACCGAATCCTCGTTCTTGGCGGAGCTCCGCCACGTGATGGGCGACCGCGTCGACCTCGAGGTCATTCGATCGCTTCCGCCGATCGAGACTTCGCCGTCCACACCCATGTTCGACGCCTTGTCGCATGCTGTGCGGAAGAACGATCCGCTCGCGACGCCGCTTCCCTTCGTGATCCCCGGCTACACCGACGCGAAGGCCTACGCGCGCCTCGGTACGAAGTACTACGGGTTCGCGCCGGTCAAGTTCGACCCGACGCACGAAGTCGCGTTTTCGCGCATGTACCACGGTCACGACGAGCGCGTTCCGGTCTCCGGGCTCGCTTGGGGCATGAAAACGCTGTTCGATGCCGTGACCCGATTTTGCGTGAAATCGACGCGAATCTAGACGCGCGACGCGCGTACGCGGTATTTCAAGGCGACTCTTGCCCATTGTGAGGCGCATCGGATAAAACCGAGTCTCACGCGCGCCGCGCGCGCTGGAGGCTGCACGAATGGTCAATCCGCAGATGGTGATGTACGAGGAGGAGTTCAATCAGATCCAGGCGGTCGTAGACCGTTTGGTTCGCGATGCGAACGCCAAGGTCGTCTTCATCGTCGACAAGAACGGGCAGCTCATCTCAGCGAGCGGCGACATCGACAACGTCGACACGACGAGCCTCGCGTCCCTCACCGCCGGCAACATCGCGGCGACGGGCGGCATGGCGAAGCTCCTCAAAGAGAACGAGTTCGCCACGCAATTTCACGAGGGCGAGAAGCAGAACATCCACATCCAGCTCGTCGGAAATCGCGTCATTCTCGTCGTCATCTTCGACACGCGTTCGAGCCTCGGGCTCGTGCGCCTTCGCGTGAAGAAGGCGAATGAAGAGCTCAATCACATCTTCGAGCAGCTTTTGAAGAAGGTTCAGGAACCCGGTGCCGACTCGCCGTTCGCCGAGATCACCGACGAAGACATCGACAACCTCTTCAACGACTAGCCTCACGACGCGGCGCTAAGGGACCACCACTCGAATGAGCTTCATCAATTACATGGCGCGGGAGATCAACTGCAAGTTGGTCTATTACGGCCCCGGCCTCTGCGGAAAAACGACGAATCTGCAGTACATCTACGAGCGCACGAACCCCGAGGCGAAGGGCAAGATGATCAGCCTCGCCACCGAAACCGAACGCACGCTCTTCTTCGACTTTCTGCCGCTCTCGCTCGGTGAAATCCGCGGCTTCAAGACACGCTTCCACCTCTACACGGTCCCCGGCCAAGTCTTCTACGACGCGAGCCGCAAGCTGATCTTGAAGGGCGTCGACGGCGTCATCTTCGTCGCCGACTCGCAAATCGAGCGCACGGAAGCGAATCTCGAATCGGTCGAAAACCTCCGCACGAACTTGGCGGAGCAGGGCTACTCGCTCGACAAGCTCCCGTACGTTGTCCAGTACAACAAGCGCGATCTGCCGAACGTCGCCGGGCTCGAGGAGCTCCGCGAAATGATCAACACGACCAAGGTGCCGGATTTCGAAGCCGTCGCCCGCACCGGCGTCGGCGTGTTCGACACGCTGAAAGCCGTCGCGAAGCTCGTTCTCACCGAATTGCGTAAGGGCGGCTGAAAAAAAAAGAAGCGGGGCAGTCTTAAATGGTGCCCCCACCCGCCGCCGCTTCGCGGCGTCGACCTCCCCCAAATCGCGTGCTCGCCGCTTCGCGGCTCCGCGCGCTCAGGGGGAGGTAACCATTTCGACAGATAGGTGTCGATTTAGTTAGATGGGTATCCGTGAAGCGGGGGGGCCATTGCTCAGTCGTCGATCCACATCGCCGCCAGGTCGAGCTCGATCGCGTCGAAGGGCTCGATGCGCGCTTTGTCGTCGTCGCGCCAGGTTCCCACGCGCAGCCACTTCTCGTGCTCGAGGCGGTAGCATTCCAGGATTTTTGCGATGGGATCGACGATCCACAAATGCGCGACCCCTTCGCGGGCGTAGACGTCCATCTTTTCCGCGCGATCGAGCTTTTGCGTGCTCGGCGAGCTGACCTCGCAGCACCAGTCCGGGGCGAGGTCGATGAATGGACCCTTTGGAATCTTCGGCATGCGCGCTCGGCGCCAGCCCGCGAGATCAGGAACGAGGACGTCGCCGCGAAAATGAAGCTCTGGCTCGAAGAGAATGACCCATCCTCCGGGTCCGCGAGCATCATGATCGAACGGACCGCCGATCTTGCTCCCCAACGCAGATGCGGCGCGCGCATGCGGCACCGCCGGTCGCGGCGAGACATAAAGCACGCCCTTCACGATCTCCGCGACCTTGGTGTCAGGCACCGCGAGCAAGTCTTCGTACGTTGCCGGGCGTTTGCTCGCTGCGCTCATGACCCTCGCTCGAGTCTAGCGCAAATTCGATAGCGCTCCGCTCAGGGCGGAGACGCGTGCTTCGGCTGATAGACGCCGATCTTTCCGCCGCCCGGTAACGTGACGTGCGTGAGCGAGCCCCAGCGCTCTTCACTCACCGCCTCGCACGCGACGTTCTTCTTTTTCATCTCCGCGATGAATGCGTTCACGTCGTCGCACATGAAATAGAGCTCGTGCGCGTCGTTCGACTCCGACGGATGCACCGCGAGCTCCGCGGGCGGCAGACGAAAGATCAGCCAGTTGTGACCCAGATCGATGTGCGCGAAACCGAGGACGTCGCGCATGAACGCGGCGTCAGCTTGGGCATCTTTCGAATAAACGATGACGTGTGCGCCGCTGAGCATGATTCCACGGGTGGGGGCACCCCGTTCCCTTCGGAAGGGGACCCCTCCCGAATCAACTGCTTCTTCGTTTATTTTCTGCCGGCTTGGTAGACGCGGCCGCGGCGATTCTGGTTCTTCGCCTTGAGCTTCGCTCGGTAACGCTTGCTCTTGTTGCGGTCGGTCTTGCGGGTCTTCTTCGAAATGGGGAGGTACATGACGGGGCGGATGAAGTAGCCGAAGAGGCCCACTTCTGCAACTATCGGCGCGCATGGCTTCTTCAGGCTCGCGAGCGGCGTCCGCGCCCTCGCCGCAACAAGTTCGGCTGATTCACGAGTTCAAGTTCGAGGCAGCCCATCGCCTGCCGCGCGTTCCGGAAGGTCACAAGTGCGCAAGACTTCACGGACATTCGTTCAAAGTGGAAGTCGCGATTTTCGGTGACGTGAACCCCGAAACCGGATGGCTCATCGACTTCGGCGAGCTCTTCGAAATTTGGCGGCCGCTCTACGAAAAGCTCGATCACCACTATTTGAACGAAATCCCGGGCCTCGAGAATCCGACGAGCGAGGTGCTCGCGAAGTGGATTTGGGACCAGCTCGCGCCGAACCTCCCCGTGCTCGAGCAAGTGACGCTCTTCGAGACCTGCGACGCGCGATGTGAATATCGCGGTGCCTCCGGAAAAAAGTAGATGGCGAAGACGCTCGTCTGCCGCTGCGAGGACGTCACGATCGAAGAGCTCGACGATGCGATCGCGCGCGGCCACGACGATCTCGAATCCCTGAAACGCTACACGGGATTCGGGACGGGATGGTGCCAGGGAAAATCGTGCGTGGCTTTGTGCGCGCGGCTCCTCGTCGAAAAAGGCGGCAGCGCAGCGTTGCCCATCACGCCGCGTCCGCCGTTTCATCCGACGTCGCTCGCCGATCTCGCGGGGCTCGCGCGAGTCGCGGAAGAAGACGCGAAGGCGGGGCGTCCGCCTCATTGAGCTCCTCGGGCTCGAGGCGCGCGCAAGCCTGCGCGCTTCGCTCTCAAATCACGAAGTCGATGAAGCCGCGCTGCACGTCGGTGTCCTGCAAGGTCACGGTGACTTTGTCGCCGACGCGCAAGCCTTGCTGACCTTTCACGATCTTGCCTTCCGCATGCGGATGAAAGAGACGCA
>JAICXU010000405.1 GCA_025934595.1 Polyangiaceae bacterium
AACACCACGTCGATCGGCGACGTTGCGGGACCGGGCGGTCAGCTCGGCGTCGAAGCCGCGCTTCGCGTCGTTCGCATTCTCTATTTGTCGCTCACCGGTGACATCGCCGGGTACGCAGGCAAGGACATCTCGGTCAACAACGGCCCCGGCGGAAGCACCGCGCTCGGCACGTCGCAGACGACGTCGGCGATCGCAGCCGGTCACATCGGCATTCTCACGAACCCCGAGGGCTTCGGGTTCATGGGCGATCTCGGCGCGGGTTACCGGTATCTCGACGTGAAAGGAACTTCCACGGACGGATCGAGCACCGCCGACCAAAACTTCGGCGGCATCGATTACATCCTGCGCTTGGGCATGCACTTCAAAGCGGGGAAATACATCCGCCTTTTTCCGCAGGCCGAAATGGATTTTGGGTCTCTCGGCGTCGGCGGCGTGTCCGTGAACGGCGTCTCGCAGACTCTGTCCTCGGCTGGCAGCTCCCAGACAGCCGGCCACGTCGTGTTCTTCTTCGGATTCGGTGGCTACTTCGACATCGATCTCGACAAGGGCCCGAACAAGCTGGACCTCGGCACGGGTCCCGGTTCGACGCCGGCGAGCTCACCTCCTCCCGCGAAATAAGTCCCGCAAATAGGCTTTTTCGCGCCTTGCGCAGCGCGTCGGACAACGACGTGCAACGAATTACAAGTCGTTGACAATCGTGACGCGGCGCGGTGCTTAGCTCTGCGGCATGCACGCCTTGCTCTGCGCGGCGTATTTCGCCGTGCTCTTGCTGCTCTCGATGTATGGGCTCCATCGTTCGCATCTCGTCATCACGTGCCTTCGCCATCGCAAAAAGCTCGCGGCGCGCGTGATCGAAAATTCGGGAGCGGCGGCGCTGCCGACCGAGCTGCCCTACGTCACCGTGCAGCTTCCGCTCTACAACGAAGCGACGGTCGCGCCTCGCCTTCTCGATCACATCGCGCGCCTCGATTACCCGCGCGATCGTCTCGAGGTGCAAGTCCTCGACGACTCGACGGACGAGACGCGCGCGCTCGTGATGGCGCATGTCGCGCGCCTCCAAGAGCAAGACGGAGAGCCGACGGGGCTCGACATCCAGTACATCCATCGCGTCGATCGCACCGGATACAAAGCGGGCGCGCTCGATGCGGGCCTCAAGGTCGCGAAGGGCGACATCGTCGCGATCTTCGACGCCGACTTTTTGCCGCAGCCGGATTTTTTGAAATCGATCGTCGGTGATTTTTCGGATCCGAAGGTCGGCATGGTGCAAGCGCGCTGGGGTCACATGAATCGCGGCCACTCGCTCCTCACGCGCGTGCAAGCGCTCATGCTCGACGGCCATCACCTCGTCGAAAATCGCGCGCGCGCGGCCTCGGGTTGGCTCTTCAATTTTTCCGGCACCGGCGGCGCGTGGCGCAAGGCCGCGATTCAAGATGCAGGCGGCTGGCAGCACGACACGCTCACCGAAGATTTGGATCTCTCGTATCGCGCGCAGATGGCGGGTTGGAAGTTCATTTACCGCGAGGCCGTCGTCACGCCCGCCGAGCTGCCCGAAGACGTGTCCGCGTTTCGCGCGCAGCAGTTTCGCTGGGCGAAAGGAACCGTGCAGACTGCACGTAAATTGATGAAACGCGTGATGACGTCCGAGCTCACGCTGATGCAACGCGCGGAGGCGTTTTTCCACCTCACGCCGCACTTTGCTTATCCCTTGATGGTCTTCCTTAGTCTTTTGCTCTTGCCGGCGCTCGTGCT
Organism: Polyangiaceae bacterium; assembly: GCA_025934595.1. Taxonomy (GTDB): domain Bacteria; phylum Myxococcota_A; class Polyangia; order Polyangiales; family Polyangiaceae; genus JAICXU01. Next base: position 1,750 of record JAICXU010000405.1, read on the forward strand.
CATGCCCGCGACGAACGTGCGCGCGATGTTCCTCATCGACTTGCCGCTCTGCATCGGCACGACGGGCTCGCTCGCCGCGTTTTATGCGATGGCGGAGCGTGCGCAAGGTCGCCGTCGTCGCGATGCGCTCGTCGTTCTCCCTGCCCTCCTCGCGCTCGGCGCGGGTCTCGCGCCGCATCTCACCAAGGCGGTCATCGAAGGCCTCGGCTCGATGGCGGGCGAGTTCGTGCGCACGCCGAAAAAAGGCGTCTTCGGCGGCCAGCAGCGCTATCGCGCTCGCGCCGATCTCCCGATGATCGAAATCGGCCTCGGGCTCGTGTCGCTCGCGAGCGTCGTCGCGTCGATCGAAACGGGACACTGGTTCGCCACGCCGTTCGCGATGATCTTCACGTTCGGTTACGGATACGTGGCCACGCTCGTCGCGAGCGAGCAATTCGCACGCAAACGCGAGGCGCTCGCGTTCGGAGCCGCGCGCGCGGGCAGCGATCCTGCGCTCGAAAACAGCATCGCCCCCCCGGCCATGCCGCCTGCACTTGAAGAAGCGGGCGAAGAGCTCGCGGCCTGATCCTCCACACCACGAGCCAGACGCGACTTCGATCGCATCCCTTTTTTGCTCGGCAGGAGCGCGCCTTCTGTTTATGCTCACGGCTGCGCTTTGACGCATTGGGGAAACGTAGGGGGCGGGAGAACCATGACGAAAGCGGAGATCGTTCAGGCCCTCTATTCGCAGGTGGGGGGATTTTCGAAGAAGGAATCGGCCGACATCGTCGATCGCGTCTTCGAGATGATGAAAGAGACCTTGGCGCGCGGCGAGAAGATCAAAATCTCGGGCTTCGGCAACTTCGTCCTTCGGGACAAGAACAGCCGGCCTGGCCGCAATCCGCAGACCGGTGATCCGATCACGATCAGCGAGCGTCGCATTCTCACGTTCAAGACGAGCGACAAGCTTCGCAAGGCGCTCAACAAGGATGGCGCCCCGGCGCCCACCGCGAACAAGCCCTGATGGCCAACGAGCGACCGCCCAGTGATCCTCGCGCGGCAGGCTTGCGCGCTCCACGAGTCCAAGGTCGGCTGCCGCCGAAGCTCTATTTCCGAATCGGCGAGGTCGCCTCGCTCGTCGGCGTCGAGCCGCACGTGCTTCGTTATTGGGAGCGCGAGTTCCGCACCATTCGTCCGACGAAGAGCGCGAAAGGGCAGCGTGTGTATTCGCGACGCGACGTCGAGAATCTGATGCGCGTGCGCGAGCTTCTTTACCAAGAAGGCTTCACGATCGCGGGCGCGAAAAAGAAGCTCGAGAGAAATGCGTTGCGACGCGCCGAGCCCGTCGAAGAAACGGACCCGCGCGCGGAGTCGCAAGCCCAAGTTCAAGTCCAGGCCGAAGACGCGAAAGAGGCGGAAAAACAAGCTGCACGCGACGCGCTCGCGGCGGCGAATCGCGAGGCTTCGCAAAAAATCCGCGAGACGCTCACCGAGATGAAGGCGGAGGTCGAAGCGTTCCTCGCCGAGCTCGGATGATCACGACGAAACGCATTCGATAATGAATGCTTCCCGCTGAAAATCCGAACATGTTTGGAAAGGCCTCGTGGTAGAACCGCGGGCCGATGGCCTCGCGTAGGATTCTTTGCTTTTGCCTAGGGCTCGCGTTCGTCGCGTTCGCACCGAGCGCGCGCGCGCAACAAGACGTCGACGGCGGAGCGCCCGCACCTACGAGCAGCGCACCGCTGATGCCGAATCCTGCGCCCGCGCCCACCGTTCGCATCACGACGCCTTCTGGCAGCGATCAAACGCCTCCGCCTTCGAGCCCGGGATCGACGAGCGGCGCAGCGTCCGCATCGGGATCGGCGGCGCCCCTTCCCGACCCGCTTCGCGATCGCCAAGATCTCGCGACTCAAGGAAGCGATCGACCGTCGTCGGATGGATCGGTCGGTTACAAACCGAGCGACGTCTACAGCGAAGATTGGTGGACTCGCGTGCGCCCCGTCTTCGAGGTGCACGGATATTTCCGCACGCGCGGCCAGATTTATCACAACTTCTTTTTGGGCCGTCACAACGCGCCCGGTGACGCGCAGAACCTGTGGCCGCAGCCGCTCGATCAAACGTACAGCGACTCGACGGGCCAAGCGCACAACGTTCTCTTGTGCGGCGACGCTGCCAATCAGCCTTGCTACGACAAGACCGAAGCTTCGGCGAACATGCGCTTCCGCATGAATCCGGAGCTCCACATCTCCGACAACCTGCGGATCATGTCGCAGGTCGACTTCTTCAACAACATGGTGCTCGGCTCGACGCCCGACGCCTACGCGCTCGCGCCAGGTAGCACGACGAGCTCGGTCGCGGCGAACGGATATCGTCCCGCGAACAACGGCTACAACGGCTACGCGCCGCTCGGTGCGTTCTCGACGACGCAAGGCACGCAGACGGCGGGCGTGAACAGCTTCGAAAACTCCGTGCAAGTGCAGCGCGCGTGGGCCGAGTACATGACGCCCGTCGGCCAATTGCGATTCGGTCGCATGCCGAGCCACTGGGGTCTCGGCATGCTCGCGAACTCCGGCGATCACATCGACTCCGACTACCAAACGAACGCCGACCGCATCATGTTCGTCACCGGCATCAAGTCGATCGATTTGTATTTCGGCGGTGCGTGGGACTTCGTCTCGACGGGGCCGACGAACGCGTCGCCGTA
>JAICXU010000396.1 GCA_025934595.1 Polyangiaceae bacterium
GACGGATCGAACGGGTAGACGCGCGCAAAATCGAAGCGTGCCTCGCCGTCGTCGATGCCGCGCGCGAGGATCGCCTCGCGATGAAGGCGATGCATCGTGAGCGTGCCGCCGTCACGGGCGAAGAGCGCGGCGGGAAGGGTGGCCGTTCCGAGATCGGAATATGCGCACGTCGCGCGCTCGCCGCCGCCGCCGTCGATTTCGAAATAGACGACATCGTCGCCGGCCTCGGCGTTCCACGTGACGACGAGATCGAGCGTGCCGCCGAATTCGAGCGGCGCGTTCGCATCGAACGGCTCGCCGTCGAACGCGACGTTCGCGGGAGCATGGGCGTCGGCGATCGAAATCGCGAACGGATTCGCATCACCTTTGCCATCGACGCGGATCGAGACCGGTCCTTGCGTCGGCGCATTGCTGCCTTCGAACCGTGCGCCGTAGACGACGCCCGAAATGAAATCGGTGACGTCGGGCACGAGCCGCGGCACGAGAGGGGTGGTCGATTCGGCGGTGTCGACGGACACGGATCCGAAATCGAGGAGCTGCACGGCGCGCGCGCCATTCTCGGATGTCGTCGCCGAGCTGCACGTGCCGAGGTCCGGCAAATCCATATCCGCGCCGAGCATCGCGAGCGTCGGCGCATCGACGACGCCTTCCTGCGTCTTGATGAATCGCGCGACCGCGGTCGCGTGAGGCGCGGCCTCGCCGGTCGCATACGAAACGGACGCGACGGAGACGATGGCGGCGACCTCGCTCGTGCTCGCTTCGCGGGGGGGCGCTTCGTTCACGTCGGTCGTGCAGCCCGACAAAAAGAGAGCAACCGGCGTGATCGCGAACAACCCAACGCGAAAAATTCGCATGTGCCCTCCAGCGTATCTGGCGCGAAAAACCGGCGCAAATACGTGAACGGCCGACGCCTCCTCAAAAGTCCCACCAGATCGCGGTCGCGGGCGCGAGCGAAACGCCGCTCACTTTCACCGCCGTCGCGTTGTACGCGCCGTCGACGTACTGGTAGGCGGCGTCGAGCTCGAGCGCGACGTGGATATGGCGAAATCCGGCCGCGGCGCCGACGACGCCTTCGCCGTAATAGCGTGTCGCCGAGAGCGAGATCGGCTGCCCGCCGAGGGGAACCGCTTTCGGCTCCGTCGATACGTTGCTGATCGCGTCGAACTCGAACCCGCCGCGAAGGCCGCCCCACACTTGGTAGAGGCCGCCCGAGCTTTCCCATCCGACGAGCAGCGGAACGTCGCCGCCGTATCCATGCAGCGCGCTCAAGTCGACGTTGGGAAGCGTGTCGCCGCCTTGTCGTCCGTAAAAAGGAACGGTGAGGCCGACGCCCGCCGAGAACGTGCTCGATTCGCTGAAGTCGAACGCCTTCCGCATGTCGATGCGCGCGGCGCGCCCCGTGTACGCGATGCCACCTTCGAGCCCGCCGCCCACGCCGACGCGAGCTGCAACGAACGGAGCAAGCCCGGGAGCCACGGCCGCCGCGACGAGAGCACCTTTCGCATACGTCGTGTCGTTGGGAGGAGGAGGCAATCCGGAATTGGCCGCAGCGTCGGCGCGCGCGTCATTGAGGTTGCTGGCGAGCGCACCCACCGGTGCTTCCGCCGACAAACCGGCGGCGCCGCGCACGTCACCTTTCGGCAGCGCGCGCGCGGGATGAAGGAGTGGAACTCCGCCACCGCAGGACGCGCAGCAAATGGAGAGCAAGATCGCGAGCGTCGAAAAAACGACTCGTCGCTCTATCTCGCGCCGCCTTCCTGACTCTGGCGGGGCCTTAACGGCCCCCTCATTTTCCTTCGGAAAATGAGCCTCCCCCGCGTTCGCTTCGCGAAAGCGTTTGCTTCGCAAACGCGAATTCAAGATCGCCGGCGGATCGGCTCGTTTCACTCGCCCACCGTTAGCACAACGAAAACAGAGCGCGGGAAGGGAGCGAACCTGCCTACTTGCGGAAGCGCGATGGATACTCGTTCGCTGCCGCTCGTCCCTGGAGCTCCGTATCCTCGGGATGGAGCCTCACTGCGCGATCGATGAGGATCGGTTCTTCTTCTTTGTGACTTGGATCGGGCAAGCAGCATTCGACCGGGCATACGGCCTGACACGCTTCGTGATCGTAGAAGCCCACGCACTCGGTGCAGAGCTCCGGATCGATGACGTAGATTTCGTCGCCCTCGCTGATCGCTTCGTTGGGGCACTCGGGCTCGCAAGCGCCGCAGTTGATGCAGTCTGCCGTGATGTACGTGGCCATGGTGTTGCTTCAGGTCTCCTCGACGCGGCTTTAACTAGGTGCGTCGTGCCCTTGTGTCAAACGAAGCGCTCTACTACTTTGCGCCGCGAGCGATGAAGGTCGAGCCGTCCTGGGCGTTTAACGGTCTTTTCGGCCTCTTTTTGTGCGCTTTCGGGACGGGCTGCGCGAAACACATCGGCGACAGCTGCACGCTCTCGACGGACTGCTCGATCCAAGGCGACCGCCAATGCGACACCGCGGAGCCGAACGGCTACTGCACGATCATGGGCTGCACCGGCAATCTTTGCCCGGATGAAGCCGCGTGCGTGCTCTTCGATCCAGCCGTCCCGGGCTGCGGATACACCGATCGCGAGCCTGCTCGCAGCGCGCGCGCCACGTGCATGAAACAGTGCGCGGACGATTCGGATTGTCGCACCGACGAAGGCTACTTTTGCGCCGATCCGAAGGCGCCGCCGTGGAACGCGCTCATTCTCGACGACGATCAGGGCCAGCGAATTTGCATCCCTCGCCCGAACATCGCGAGCGACACCCAGCCCGTCGATGCGTCGGCGCCCGTGTGCAAAGACGAAGGCCCTGACGCCGGCACGATCGTGTTTTCGCCCGTCGATGCCGGCGTGGATTCGGGCGCGATCATGACCCCCGTCGACGCGGGCGACGCCGGAGACGACGCCGGCGACGCTGGCGATGGGGGCTAGATCGATCGGGCGCGTGGCGCTCGAGTCGGCGCTCGTGCTCTGGCTCTTGGCGAGCGCGGTCTTTTTTTCGCTGCGACTTTTGCCGGGAGATCCCGCGCGCCTCGTGCTCGGCGATCAAGCGAGTGAGACGGAGCTCGCCGCGCTTCGTGCGAAGCTCGATCTCGACCGGCCGATTTATGTGCAGTATGCACATTTTTTGAAGGAGCTGCCGCGGCTCGATTTCGGCGACTCGATTCGTCACCCGGGCGTGAGCGCGACGGCGCGCGTCGCGGAGGCGATCGGCCCGACGAGCGAGCTCGCGGGTCTCGGCGTCGTGCTCGGCGCGCTCCTCGGCGTGTCGGGCGCGATCTTGTCGATGGGGCCGTGGCTCGGCCGGCGTCGATCGTGGATCGAGCCATTTTTCCTGGGGATCGCTGCGACGCCGCTCGTCGCGTTCGCGCCGCTCCTCACGTATTTGCTCGCGGCGCGATTTCGAATCGTGCCGCTCCCGGGCGATCCGGACGCGGGATTTTCGGGTTTGCTCTTCGCGTCGACGCTGCTCGCCTTGCCGCTCGCGGCGCATGTCGGAAGGATCGCGCGCGCGGCGCTTCGTGACGTCGAGCGCACGCCGATGCTCGCGGTCGCACGCGCAAAGGGAAGCGGAGAAGCGCGCGTGTGGATCGTGCACGCCCTGCCGGCTTCGCTCGGGCCCGTCGTCACCGTGGTCGCGACGCAGCTCGGCGCGCTGCTCGGAGGAGCGATCGTGCTCGAGCGCCTCTTCGAGCGCGCCGGTCTCGGCACGCTCATCCTCGAAGCGTACTCCGCGCGCGATCTTCCCGTGCTCGAAGCGGGCGTCGTCGCCGCGGCCGCGCTCTTCGTGCTCGCGCAAGCCGCCGGCAACACGCTGCATGCGATGATCGATCCGCGGGTGCGCGCGTGAGCCTCTCGATCCTCACCAAGGCGCGCGCGATCCGCATCGCGCCGCTCGCGATCGTCGTGATCCTCGTCGGCGTCGGCGTCGCCGCTTCGCACGACGTGGGGCGTCTGGATCCGAATCTGTCGTGGGCGTCGCCGTCTTCTGCGCATTGGCTCGGCGCGGGCGAGGGCGGTGTCGATCTGCTCGGCGTGATTTCGTGGGGAGCGCTGAAAGGCTGCATTTTAGCCGCGATCGTCGCGATCTCGGGATTCGTGATCGGCACGCCCCTCGGCGCGGTCGCGGCGCTTTCGCGCGGCCGCGTGGAACGAGGCGTGGAGCGCGTGTGTGATTTCGCGCAAGCGTTCCCGTCTTTCTTGCTCGCGCTCGCCGTGCTCGCGTCGGTGAAATCGCCGACACGCGTGCATCTCGGCATCGTGTTCGGACTGACGGCATGGGCGCCGTTCGCGAGGCTCGCGCTCGCGGAGACACGCGTGCTTCGAGGTGCGGCGTTCGTGCAAGCCGCGTTCGCGCTCGGGCTCGAAACGCGTGCAGTGGTCGCGAAGCACATCGTTCCGAATTTGCTCTCCACCGTCGCCGTGCAGCTCGGATCGACGGCGGCGTCGGTGCTCGTCGGCGAAGCGGC
>JAICXU010000358.1 GCA_025934595.1 Polyangiaceae bacterium
CCCCAGCCCGTGAGCGCGATGAGGCCGAGCGGCGCCAAATTGCGATTTTGGCGAAGCAAACGCGCGACGTCGTAGCCGCTCACTTCCGGGAGCCCGATGTCCAAGATCACGATGTCGGGCCGATCGCGTTCGGCCAGCGCGATCGCCGATTGGCTGTCATAGGCCGTGAGCGTTCGGTAGCCGTCGGCTTGCAAGAGGAGAGAGAGCATGTCCGCGGCGTCGGCGTTGTCGTCGACGATGAGCACGCGCCCCGCGATCATCGGCGAGCTCGGCTGCGCCGCCGGCGCGTAGCCATCCGCCGCGAGCGCGTTCTCCATCTTCGCGGGAATGCGCACGACGAATTTCGTGCCCGGCTCGGGCCGATTGCTCTCGGCGCGAACGGTTCCTCCGTGCATTTCGACGAAGCTCCGCACGAGCGCGAGCCCGATGCCCAAGCCGCCGCGCGTGCCCGCGGGGTCGGCGTCGAGCTGACTGAACATGTCGAACACGTTCTCGAGCTTGTTTTCCGGGATGCCGATGCCGTTGTCGGTGACCTCGATCACGGCGTCGCCTCGTTCTTGTCGAGCCGTGAGCGAGATCGAGCCGCCGGGCCTCGTGTATCTCGCCGCGTTGTTCAGCAAGTTGCCGATGACTTGCTCGAGCCGCGTGGGGTCGGCGTCGACCATCAAATGCGGATCGCAATTCTCGAGTCGGAGATGGTGTTGGCTCGCTTCGATCTGCGATCGCGAGTCTTCGACGCTCGCGTCGACGATCGCGGCGAGGCTCACCGGCTGTCTTTTGAGCTCCAGCTTGCCGCGCGTGATTCGTGACACGTCGAGGAGATCGTCGATGAGACGAACCATGTGCGTGAGCTGGCGCGCCATGACACCGAGCGTCCTTTTTGCTTCTTCCGATTTCACCGTTCCTTGCAGCACGTCCACGCCGGTTCGCAGCGGGGCGAGCGGATTGCGTAGCTCGTGTGCGAGGGTGGCCAAAAATTCGTCTTTGCGTCGATCGTTCGAACGAAGCTGCTCGGCCTGGCGCGCCAGCTCCACGCGTGAAGCCTCGAGCTCGGCGGCCTGCTTTTCACGCGCGAGAAGCGCGTCTCGAATTTGGTACTGATGCTCGCGCGCGCGGAGCGCCGACCGGACGACGGTGAGCAGCGAATGGGTTCGCACCGGTCGCTCCACGACGATGAGGCTCGTGATCGCATGGGACACCGCTTTTTGTAGGTGCTGCGTGGCGCCCTCGTGCGCGACGGCAATGACGGGAAGCGACGACCACGTGGGCTGCGTGCGCAGCGACGCCGCGAGCTGCGCGGTCTTGTCGCCGAGAATGTAATCCTCGGTGAGCAGCAGCGCGCCGGCGCCGGTCTGGATTTCGCGACACGCGTGCCCGATGTCTCTGCAAATGAGCGCGCTCACACCGGCTTCGTGCAGCAAGCCAGCGGTCGTCACGGCATCGCGAACCGTCGGCATCAGCACCAGCACGCGACCGTCGGAGTCGGACGCGGTCTTCATTCGATGGCAGGTGCTTTCCGGTGGATTGGCGCGGAAGAATCTCCGCTGCCGTCGCGCAAGCTCGTCGCGTATTGCGGGACGCCCGTCATGATGCCGCGGAACTGGCGAAGCGGCTCGCCGACGTCCACGCCGTTCGCGTCGATGGTCAATGCGCGAATGGTTCGCTCGTGAGGTCCGGTGCGCTTCTTCAGAACGCTCACGGCTTGGCTCACCTCACCTTGCGCTTCGAAGTAACGGAAGAGGAGGACGCTGTCGGCGAGATAGCTGACGTCGACGCTTTCGCCGGAGTGAGAGCCGAGGACCATGCCGTGTTGCGCGACGATCACGATCGTGAGAACGCCCTTTTGGTTCAAGTACGCAAAGAGCTCGTGGAGGTGTGTGGCGAGGAGCTTCTCGTCGGGCATCGCATTCAGGTAGCCGTTGAGCGAATCGATGACGACGATCTCCGCGCCCGCTTCGACCGCACGCCGGACCTCGTGTGCGAATCCACCGGGTGAGAGCTCCGCGGGATCGATCTGTTGCGCGTGGAGACGTCCTTCTTCGATGTACGCGTTGAACCCGCCCGCCTTGCCGATGCACACTTTCTCGGAGCGCTCGACGAGGATGTGCATGACCTCGTCGAACACGTAAACCGCCGCTTTTTTCCCCTTTTTCAGCGCGTTGACGACGAAATGCAGGCTCACCGTCGATTTTCCGACGCCCGCGGGTCCGATGAGGAGCGTGGTCGATCCGGTATGCAGCCCTCCGCACAGCATCCGATCCAAATTCGGGATGCCGCTCTCGAAGAGCGTCTGCGCGAGCGGCGCGCGATGGTCGGCGGCGATGAGCCGCGGATGCACCTGGATGGATCCGGTTGCGATCTCGTAGTCGTGGTAGCCCTCGATGAAGTGGGAGCCGCGCACCTTCGTGACGATCAAGCGTCGGCGCGCGCGACCGTAGGTCGTGGAGTATCGCTCGAGCACGATGTTTCCTCCGACGAGCGTCTCGGGCTTGAATTCGGGGAACGTCGAGCTGCGATCGTCGAGCAAGAGGACGGTGACGTTTCTCTTCGCGAAGAAATCTTTGAGCGCAAGAAGCTGCCGGCGGTAGCGAAGAGGATCGCCCGACAAGAGGCGTAGCTCGGAGAGACCATCGAGCACGACGATCTGCGGCTTGACGCGCTCGACCTCGGCGACGACGGCCTCGACGATTTCGGTGAGCTCGGTGTCGGCGGGATGGAAGACCGACGCGCCGCGCCCGTCCGTCAGCGCAGCGCCGCTGGCGGTGAGGTCCTGCATGACGAGACCCTCGAGCGACCAGCCGTGCGAGCGACACGTGCCGTCGAGATCGGCCAGCGATTCGGTGAGGGTCACATAGAGACAACGTTCGCCCGCGCGATGCCGCGAGAGCGAAAATTGGAGCGCGAGAGTGGTCTTGCCGGAGCCCGGCTCGCCTTGTAGGAGGTTGAACCCGCCGCGGATGAAGCCGCCGTGCAGGATGGTGTCGAGCCCTCGCACGCTCGTGGAGATTTTTTCGTCGTGGTGCAAGCCGAGTTTTTTAGCACGACATGTCTCCTCGTGTCGGTGCTCGGATTCGTAACGGCTCGGCTTGCGCTTCCTACCGTTGCGCTACGTTGAGACGACGTATGCCTTCCATTCCGCCCGACGCGAGCCTGTCGCGTGCATCTCGTTCGATCGAAGACGTTTTGAATTCCGTGAGTGATCAAGATTGGACGTGGTGGCCCTTCTTGGGGCTACGTCCCGCAAGCGACGAGGATCTCACCACGCGACGGGTGGCGCACATGAGCTTGTGCTTCGGGCCGCTGATGGCGCTTCTCCTTTTGCCGCTCACGTTCGGCAGCCTCACCGCGCGCGAATCGATCGCGATCGTGCTCGCGTCGATCGTCGTCACGTTCGTGATCTATCGCTCCACGTTCGCGGTTGCTTGGAACCGCCGCGCCCTACGCGAACGCGGGCCGAGCTGATCGAACGCGCGTCCTTCGCGCGTCGAATCACGGCGACACACACCCGACGAGCGGATTGCTCGCGCCGTTCGGCAGCGCGGCGGTGACGGCGCGCATGCACGCGGACCGATCGACGCTGCCTTCGAGCCACGACGTCACGCACGTGTCCGAGTCGTCGCCGATGCTCCAGATTTGCTCACCCTTGTGAGCTTCGGTCCCGCGGGCTTTTCGCATCATCGTGAGCGTTTCGGGATCGGCGCCGCTCGCGACCGCGCTCACTTGCTCGGGCTCGAGCCCGACCACCGAGATGAAATCCTGATCGACCTCGCTCGCGGTGTTGCACGCGGGAGAAAAAGGCTGATCGCTCGCGGAGAGTCGCCGGCCTGCGCTTCCGTACAGGCGCAAGTTGCGCGCGACGTTGCCGTGGCAATCGAGCGAGCCGCATCGCACGTCGAGCAGAATGGAGACCGGCGCGAATGTCGTCTCGTCGGGCAGCTTCGCCTGCACGAAGCGTCCGTTCGAGTCGGGCGTCGAGCAGCCGAGCGCGGCCGAGACGAGCGCGCCGGAAATCGCGCATGCGACGAGCATCGAGCGCGATCTCATGGCGGCGTTCCTCCATCGTCGAGCGTCAAGACGACGCGACCCGGAGAGTCGTCGCTCGCAGGAGCGACGTGACATCCCGAGCATGCGCCGTCGCGCGAGATCAACGTGAGCATCGGGACCTTCGTCGATCCGGACTCGATCTGTGCTTGCATCGGATACTTCGGCGTCCAATCTCCCGGCGTCACGTAGAAGTTGCCGGCGGAGTTCGTGAGGGCGGTGTGCGTCGAGCCCGTGGCGTCCGTCATGATCACGGTGACGCCGTCGGCGCCCGTCGCGTCTTCGGCGCCGCGATAGATCGTGCCGGCCACGCTGAACTCCTCCGGGTCGCCGAACGCGCCGTCGTGACAACGGAGGCATGGCTCGCCGGGTCGATGCGTCGGACCTTCATTGACGTTGGGAGCTTCGCCTCCGAGCGCGCTCACTTGATCGCTGTGCGTGGGATCGCACGCGAGGATCGGCGCGATCAGAAATGCCCCGAAAAAAATAGCGTATTTCATTGCGACGTCTCCAGCGAGATGCCACCGACGGTGGAGATTCGCGACGTGACATAGAGGTCGTCGAGGTACCGCGTCGAGGTGAGATTCAGATCGAAACCGAGCACCCATGACGACGGGATCGGCTGGGCGCCGAGCCCCCATCGCAGCGTCCATCCGCCCGTGACGTTGACGAGAGGACCGAGCTCGCGATCGCCGGTGCGCAGCGCCGGATAATCGAAACCAGGACCGAACGTGTAC
>JAICXU010000336.1 GCA_025934595.1 Polyangiaceae bacterium
CCCGAGAGCGTGCGCTCGTGAGGAAGCACTTTCTTTTCGGCGTACGTCGCGAGCCGCACGAGGCCGAGGAATCCTCGCCGCGTGGCACGCGACGATGTCGTGCTGCCCGGCTCCGTGAACGTTTGCTCGTAGCGATAGAACGCGGGCTCGCGATCGCGCACGAGCACGCCTTGTTTTTGCCACGCCGCGAGGAGCTCCGCGGCATGCGTGTATTTTGCATCTTTCTGATTTTCGGCGACCTCGCCCGCGACCTCGAGCTCGGGCAGAATCAGCCGCACGACGTTGTGTGGATCGCGCGCGGCGAGGTCCACGCGATCGGCGGGGCTGATGACGTCGTAGGGAGGCGCGACGACCGATCCCAGGTCTCCAGCGATCGGCGCGAGATCGTATCGGAGCGGCGAAAGAGGGGCGATTAGGCTCACGCGAGCGCTGTAGCACGAATTGTCTGCCGGCATTGAACGACACGCATCGCGACGTGATCGCCGATGCAACAATGCGCGTGCGTCCGCGAAAATCCCGCGTATGTTCACGCGCGATGCAACGGTTGCTCTTCGGTGCCACGGGGGTGGTGACTCTCTCCATGATCGGCATGGGCGCGTGCGGAGGAAGCAGCGACGTCGCTTCCTCGGCCGACGCCGGAAGCGACGCCCGGAAGCTCTACGAGACCAGCGTCCCCGACACGTACGTGCCTTACCAACCGCGCACCACGCGATGCGCCGCCGGACCTTATCCCGGTGGCCCCGTTCTCACGCCCGATGCAGGCGACGGCATCGATGCGGGTGACGAGGCGGGCGACGCGCAGCCGCTGCTCGGACCGCCGCAGCTCACGTCGTTCGGCGGACAGATCCTTCACACGCCGCATGTCATTCCCATCACGTACGCGGCCGACGATCTCGCCGATCCCATCGAGGACTTCGTCGGCTCGTTCGGTTGCACGGATTACTGGCGAACGGTCGTGTCCGAGTACGGCGTGGGCCAAGCCGACATGCCCGCTACCGTGCGGCTCACCGATCCGTCGCCCGCGACGATCTCCGATTCGCAGATCGCCGGATATCTGCAGAAGCAAATCAAGGCCGGCGTGCCGGGCTTTGCGAACCCGCCCGCCGACGTCATCTTCGCGTTTTATTTCCAGCGCAACACGCGAATCGAGCTCTTCGGCTCGCAGAGCTGCAGCTCGTTCGACGGCTATCACTCGAGCACGGTCGTCGACGGCAAGCGCATCGCGTATGCGGTCATGGCCCGGTGCGACGACGACAACATCGACGAGGTGACGGGAACCTCTTCGCACGAGTTCGTCGAAGCCAGCACCGATCCCTATCCCGAAGCGGCGCCTGCGTATGTCCAGCCCGACGACGACCACGTCGTCTTCAGCTTCCCCGCCGGCGGCGAGGCGGGCGACTTGTGCACGTTCCTTCCGGACGCGATGTTCACACCGGACGGCTATCCCTTCGTCGTGCAGCGCACGTGGTCGAACGCTTCGATCCTCGGCGGCGGAGATCCTTGCGTGCCGGCGGCGGCGGGCGCGTACGTCGCGGGAATTCCCGATCAGCCCGACATCATCCCCGTGCAGAACACCATCTCGGGCGCGACGACGACACGCGGCATCGCGATCGCGGTCGGCGCGACGCGCACGATCGACGTCCATCTGTTCGCGCAGGACGGATCGTCCACGCCATGGACGATCTCCGCGACCGACGTTTCGCAGTACACCGAAGGCCAAGCGCGTTTGACGCTCTCGCTCGACACCACGACCGCCACGAACGGCGGCGTCGCGCACTTGACGATCACGCGCATCAGCAAAGGCCAAGTCTACGGCGCCGAGCCCTTCACGATTCATTCGCGCTACACGGGCCGCGACGCGTTCTGGGCGGGCGTCGTCGGCGATCCTCTCTAGACGGCCTGCGACACCCGCTGAATTTCCTTCGAGCGGGGCCTTGAAACCGGCGCCCGATACGTCGTCGCATACTCCCGCGGGCGTATCGACTCGCGCGCGCCGCTCATGCCACCATGCCTACCGCTGAGGTGCGAAGGAGGCTTTCGTGGGCGGGGCGCCGATCGATTGGCCGCGAGTCGTAAAGGTACGCGCGGAACACGCGCCAAGCTCGTGCGTGGACTCCTCGGGGCTGATGGGGTCGTCGCCCGCGATGCAGTCGCTGCGCGCATCGGTCGAAAAAATCGCCGCGAGCGAATCGTGGCCGCCCGTGCTCATCGTAGGCGCGACAGGGTCGGGAAAGGAGCTCGTCGCGAGGGCGCTGCACGCAGCGAGCTCGCGATCGCATGCGCCGTTTGTCGATTTGAATTGTGCGGCGATCGCACCGAGCCTCTTCGAGTCCCAGCTCTTTGGTCATCAGCGCGGTGCATTCACGGGAGCGCAGGATCGAAATCCAGGATGTCTCGAGCTCGCTGCGGGCGGTGTCCTTTTCTTGGACGAGATCGGCGAGATGCCGCTCGACCAGCAGGCAAAGCTGCTTCGTGCGCTCGAGTCGCGCACGTATCGATCCGTCGGCAGCACGTTACCCAAGCGAACGGACGCGTGGTTCATCGCGGCGACGAACGTCGACCTCGAGTCGCGCGTGCGAGCCGGACTCTTTCGATCCGATCTCTTCTATCGGGTGAAGGGCGCCGTCCTCCGCGCTCCCGCGCTCCTCGAACATCCTGAAGACATTCGCGAGCTGGCGGAACATTTCGCAGGACGCCTGAAACCGCCGGTGCGCATCGCCGAAGACGGGCTCGCGTGGCTCGGGGCGCAGCTGTGGGACGGAAACGTGCGCGAGCTGAAGATGTTCGTCGAACACGCGGCGGTCTTTTCCGACGACGGCGAGCTCACGCGGGCAGATTTCGAACGCGCGCGCAGACGAAATGCGGCGACGACGGGTTCCTCGAAACCTTCCGAGCATGGCGAACGATCTTCGGGCATGCGTCGCGTGGCGAAGACGCTCGACGAAGCGCTTCGCGAGACCGAGAACGGAATGATCGACGATGCGCTCGCGACGTGCGGTGGAAACAAGACTGCGGCTGCGGACCTGCTTGGGATCGATCGCAATCGTCTGATGAGGATCTTGAAGAACCGATAGCGATCGTCCGGGCACTCGACAAAAAAAAGGAGGGCGAGATTTTCATCTCACCCTCCCTCGCACTGCACGCGGACGAGCGATCAACCGCTCTTCGCGAACAAGAGCCCACTGGTCATACCGTTAGATGCACCGTTAGATGCTCCATTGGTGATCCCATGGGTGGCGTCGGGCGCCGGGTTCGTCGCAACCGGTGCCGGCACCATTGCCGGCGCAGGGGACGTCGCTGCAGCAGGCGCGCTCACGTCACCGTGAACGGAGGCCTTCTGCTTCGAGCCCATCGTGTGGCGCGCGGCGCGCGTCGCGAGGGACCTCTCGACGGCGACCATCTTCTCGGCGACCGTTTTGTTCGCGAGCTTGCGCGGCGCGAACCCGAACTCCGCGAGCACGGGGCTCGCGTCGCCATACTGCGACACCACGAGCGCCTTGATGGCCGTCGTGATCGTCTTGGACCGCGCCGCCGCCGCACGCTGCGTTTTGCGCGCAGCTTGCAGCTTCAGCGTGAGCTGGTCGACGGTATCGCTCGCGTCGATTTCGCTCTGAAACGCCGCCGAGATGTCCTTCGGCGACAACTTCTCCCCGTTCAGCACGAGGTCCTTCTTCAGATACTTCTGCGTGCCCGCTTCGACCTTGCGATTTTGATCGAGACGTTCACCTTTGGTTCGAGATGCCATGATGGCCTCCTTGCCAAGCTACGGAGCGCCGGTTCGAGCAACATGCTCGCTGGCCTGCGTTCCGTTCATGCAAGGGGTTCGGCAGGCGGCGAAACGTTGTTGCGTGAAATCGATCTCGAGATGTCGATTTATTTTCCGTCGCGCGATTTGCGCTGATTTCGCCGAGCCATGAGGGCGTCTTGCTACGACGGGATGCTCGTCTCGGCGTCCCGAGCGCTCGTCCAGCCGCCCCGGGTGCTCGTCCGCCCGATCATCGAGGGCGTCTTGCTACGACAGACCGCTCGTCCGCGCGATCATCGAGGGCGTCCTGCTACGACAGAGGGCTCGTCCGGCCGCCCCGAGTGCTCGTCCGCGTGGTCGATGAGGTCTTTTTGCTACGACGGAGCACTTGGATCGCCCGCCCAAGCACTCGCGCTCTCGCTCACGGGCGCCGAACAGCTCGCGACGCAGATGGCGGAGCATCAAGAGCCGCGGACGTATTTGCCGCGGCTGCCGAAGTCGCTCCCCGAGAGCTCGCCGCTCGCACGTCTCGCGCGGTCGCTCGCGGCGAATCCGGTGGGCGACAGCAGCGCATTGCATCTTCACACGCGCGGCGGGATGCCGCTGCAGGTGATCGCGAAGAATCGAAAGTGGGGCCGAGACTTCTGGAACGATCTCGTAGGACCGACCTTGCACGCGGATTTGGATTGTGAGACCTGGATTCGAGGGCCGGTGGCACCGCATCGAGATAACGATGAGATTCACACGGTAGAGGGTGTGAGGATGGTGGATCTGAAACCGTTAGGAATGCCCTACGCCTGGCCGGAGACGCGCGACCATGCGAAGTGGGCGATCACGACGAAGCGGGATTGGGTGTGTGTGGGCGACATCAATCGGATGATCTCGCAGGAGAAGAGGGGCGGCGGCACGGTGGCGTTTCAGGACAAAGCGCTGTGGCGTGCGCTTTCAAGGATTCAGTCGGTGAAGTAAAAATCGAAGAGAATGATGGAGTCCCCGCTCCACTCGCGCGACTATTTCTTCTCGGACCTTGACTTCTTTCGACGGCGACGTTGACGCAACGGGGACGATCCTTTCGTGGCACGAGCGTTACGTCGGACGAGGATGAAGTCACTCGGATCTGGCGACTCCTCGAGCACGACGCTTTCATCAGTTCGACTTGGGATCTGTGCGCAGAGGTTTATGGGCACCACGATATACCGAGCGTGCATATAACCTTCC
>JAICXU010000710.1 GCA_025934595.1 Polyangiaceae bacterium
ATCTCGTTCGACGCGGCAAAAATAGCCGTTTCCATCGCTCACGATCCCAAGACCGCGGCGCGCATCTACGACGAGCTTCGCACGGCGACCCCGTCCGATCGCACGGCGTGGGAGCCGCTCATCGAGCTTTATCGCGAGCTCGGAGAAAAAGAGAAGCTCGCGTCGCTCTTGAACGACGTCGTCGAGCACGCCGAAGACGACGCGGAGCGAATGAAGTTCCGCATCGAGCGCGCGCAGGCTCTTCTCGCGATCGACAGCGGGAGCGAAGAGGCGGCCAGCGAGCTTCGCAGCATCGTCGAGGACGATCCTTCGCAAGAGGAAGCGGCGGCGACGCTCGCATCGCTGCTCGAGAGCACGGGACGCGAGGACGATCTCGCGGCGCTGCTTCGCCGGCTTCTCGATTCGGCCAAGGACAAAGAGGACGCTTCGCAGATTGCGTCGATCTCGGCGCGGCTCGGCAAGCTCGTCGAGAAGAGCGACCCGAGCGAGGCGATCGAGATCTACCGCGCTGCTCTCGAATGGAACGCGAAGTCGGAGCCGCTGCTCCGTTCGCTCTACGCGCAAGTGCAGCGGCACGGTGACGCGAACGATCGCGCCGAGGTCGGCGAGAAGCTGCTCGAGATCGAGCGCGGACCCGCCGCCGAAAAGCTCGCTCTCGAGCTCGCCGCCACGCGCGAAGAAATGTGGGACACCGAAGGCGTCGAACGCGTGCTCGCCATGGGCTACCGCGGGCACCCGGCCAGCGAGACGCTGCGCGATCGGCTCATGTCGATCTACGGCGAGCGCGCGGACTGGAAAAATCTCGCCGAGGTCTACGTGCTCGATGCATCGACGCGCACGGACAGCGCGGAAAAATCCGGCCTTTTGCGCGAAGCCGCGAAGCTCTATCGGCTCGAGCTCAAAAATCCGGAGCGCGCCGCGGAGCTGATGAAGGAGGCGCGTGCCGCCGCTCCGCAAGACTCGTCGCTCTTCGAAGAGCTCGTGAGCGCGCTCACCGAAGCTGGAAATTACCAAGGCGCGACCGCGGAGCTCACGGCGGCGGCCACGCGTCTCGGCGAGAACGATCCGGCGCGTGCGCCGCTGCTCGCCGAGCGTGCACGTTTGCGGGGGCTCCTCGGCGATCAAGGCGGCGCGCTCTATGATCTCGAGCGTGCGTTCGCGCTCGACTCGTCGCCGCCGTATGCAGACGCGCTCGCGGCGCAGCTCGGCGTGCTTCGCGAGCACGCGACGGCCGAGGGTGACACGGCAAAAGAAGCGGCGCTCGTGTTGCGTCTCGCGAGCCTGCTCACGCGAACGAACCGCACCGAGGAAGCACGCGGCGAGCTCGCCGGCCTCCTCGGTCGTACGCCCGATCATCGCGAAGCGCTGGCCGCGCTCGCAGATCTCGACGAAAAAGCGGAGGCATGGGAGTCCGCGGCCGAGACGTATTCGCGGCTCGCCGCATTGGCCGACGGCGGCGACGTGGGAGCCGTCGCCATCAAGCTCGCGAACGCGTGCGAAAAGGCTGGAAATCTCCCGGCCGCGCGCTCCGGTCTCGAACGCGCGAACCTCATCGATCCGAAGAACTCCGACGTGCGCGAGAAGCTGCGCGAGGTCTACGAAAAAACGGGCGCAGCGCGTGAGCTCGCGCAAATGAGCCTCGACGAAGCGCGCGAGGCCACCGATGAGGACACGCGTCACGCCCTCCTCGTTCGCGGCGCGAGCGTGCTCCTCAAGAACGAGGTCGATCCCGAGGTGGCGTTCGAAGCTGCGAACGAAGCGCACGCGCTGAAACCAAGCGACATCGAGACGGCCGGGCTCATGGCCGACGCGCTCCTCGCACTGCAACGCATCGACGAAGCGACCGATCAGCTCAAAGCGATCCTCGCCGCGCACAAAGGAAAGCGCGTTCGCGATCTCTCGATGATCCATTACCGGCTTGCGCTCGTGGAGCGTCAATACGGCGATCGCAAGACCGAGCTCACGTGGCTCTCGAGCGGACTCGACATGGACGGCCAGAACGGAGTCGTCGCGACGGAGCTCGCGGAGACTGCGCTCGATCTCGGCGCGCTCGATCTCGCGACGAAAGGCCTCCGCGCGATCACGATGATGAAATCGCAAGCGCCGATGTCGCGAGCGCTCGCGTATCAACGTCTCGGCGAAATCGCACACACGCAAGGCGACGTAAAAAAAGCGCTCTTGCTTTTGAAACGCGCCGTCGACGACGATCCGTCGCTCGACTCCGCGAAGGCGCTTCTTGCGCAGCTCAAAGCGTGAAAGAAAAATGTATTTCCAAGATCTGATCCTGTCGCTTCAAAATTTCTGGACGAGCCGAGGCTGCCTTCTGGTGCAGCCTTACAACTCGGAGGTCGGCGCTGGCACGTACAATCCGGCCACCTTTCTCCGCGCGCTCGGTCCCGAGCCTTGGAACGTCGCGTTCGTCGAGCCATCGAGACGACCCACCGATGGTCGTTACGGCGACAACCCGAATCGCTTGCAGCAGTTCCACCAGTTCCAGGTGATCTTGAAGCCGTCACCGCTCGACATCCAGGATCAGTATCTGGAATCCCTGCGCGCGATCGGAACGAAACCCGAAGACCACGACGTGCGATTTTTGGAAGACGACTGGGAGTCGCCGACGCTCGGCGCATGGGGTCTCGGCTGGCAAGTGTGGATCGACGGGCTCGAGATCAGCCAGTTCACGTACTTTCAACAGGTAGGCGGCATCGACTGCAAGCCCGTGGCCGGCGAGCTCACCTACGGCATCGAGCGCATCGCGATGTACCTGCAGGACAAATCGAGCATCTACGAGTGCGTCTACTCCGACACCTCGGAGCCGCCGGTGCTCTACGGCGATCTCTACC
>JAICXU010000639.1 GCA_025934595.1 Polyangiaceae bacterium
CGAGATCGAGCGATTGCATGAGCTCCCGTGCCCATCTTACGTGAAGGGGCTTGACGGCGAACGGTTCCGAACTAATTTGGCACCGAACTATCTCGGTTCCCGTAGTTTTTCTCGCGTATTTGCAGGCGAAAAAAGAAGAAGTGTGAACTCTCGCAGCAAGGGGTGCCCGGCGAACGGCAGCGACCTTAAAAGGGACGGGCAAAGAGCAAAGGGCGAAAACGGGGGCTCGTATTTTCGGTGGGGATCGGGAGACTTGGCAATCATGCGAAGGCTTGCAGTGGCTGGAGAAGAAAAAAATCGCGCGCGCGTGATGTCGCTCGCATGGCTCGCAAGCGGGTTCGCGCTGACGTTCGCGCCGTCTGCATTCGCGCAAGCGCCGCAGCCCGATCCCGGGACCACGCCGCCGCCGGCGCCCGAGACTCCGCTCGACAGCGATCTCTTGAAGCCGACGCCCAACGGGCTCACGGCCGATCAGGTCGGAAAGCGCGCGGCACAAACGAGCTACTCGGCGAAGGCATCGGAACAAGCGCTGGAAGCGGCGGCCGCGCGCGTCGATGCGGCGTGGGCGACCTTCTTGCCGAGGCTCTCGGGAAAAGCGAGCTACACGCGTCTCTCGAGCTTCACCGCGCCGAACCTCGGCAACCTGCAAATTCTCGTCGACGGCAACGGGCAGCCGCTGCCGAGCGGCACGAACGCAGCGGGAGGAACGGTCGTGAACGTTCCGCTCACGTTCCCTCTCGTCCTCGACAACTACTTGCTCCAGGCGTCAATCGTCGTTCCGATTTCGGATTACTTTTTGCGCATCAATCAGAATTACACGTCGGCCACGAACGCGCAGGACGCGGCTCGCTTCGACGTGGCGACGGCGCGCGCAAAATCCGCGGCTGACGGGAAGGTTGCATTCTACACGTGGTTACGCGCGCGCGGCGCCGTCACCGTCGCGCAGCAAGCGCTCGACGATCAGCGCACGCACCTCCGCGACGCGAACAATCAGTTTGCGGTCGGTAACGCGTCGAAGGCGGACGTCCTCCGCGCCGAAACGGCCGTGGCCTCCGCCGAGCTGCAGGTGATTCAGTCGAAGGACCTCGCTGATCTCACGGAAAAACAAGTGCGCGTGGCCATGCACGCGAATGACGGCGAAGCGTTCTCGCCGGGCGAGAGCATCCAGGGAAATCCTGCGCCGCTCCAAGGAAATCCGAAGCAGCTCGAAAGCGAAGCGCTCTCGGCGCGTCTCGAAGTGAAGAGCATCGACGCGAACGCCGAAGCGGCGCACAAGCTCGCCAGCGTGCAGCGCGCCGGATACTGGCCGGTGATCAGCGGCTTCGCCGATGCGACGTACGCGAATCCGAACCCCCGCGTGTTTCCCGCGACGCCCACGTGGTTTCCGACCTGGGACGTCGGCGCGCAAGCCACGTGGTCGCCGAACGACATTCTCACGGCGCGTGCCGGCGGCAACCAATACGAGGCGCAAGCCGCGCAGCTCGAAGCGCAACGCGGAACGGTGCGCGACGGCATCCAGATCGAAGTGCTGCAGGCCTACCAAAAAGTGCAAGAGGCGGATGCGGCGCTCGAATCGACGAAACGCGAGCTCGCGAGCGCCTCCGAGGCGTATCGCGTGGCGCGCGAGCTGTTCAACAACGGACGCGCCACATCGACCACGCTCACCGATTCCGAAACGGAGCTGACACGCGCCAGGCTGGACGCGCTCAACGCGAGCGTCGACGCTCGGATCGCGCGCGTGCAGCTGGATCATGCCCTCGGAAGAGACACGAAGTGGGCGATGCAGTAGTGATGGGTTGCGTGATCGCGAGCACGGACGGCAGGTAAGGCAAGCGTGATCGCGAGCACGGGCGGTAGGTAAGGCGAGCGTGATCGCGACGGCACGGGGCGTCCTCGGGAGCGCTGACGGTAAGGCGAGTTTTGTGCTGGCGGGGCCTTAACGGCCCCCTCGTTTGCTTCGCAAACGAGCCTCCCCCGACTTCGCTGTCGCGAAAGCGCATTCTTCGAATGCGCGGATTCAAGATCGCGGGGGGATCGGCTCGCTCCGCGAGCCCACGGGCTGCAGACTGTGGCCGAGTGAAACGAGGCGATACCCACGCGATCTTGGAACCGCGTTTTGCGAAGCAAAACGCTTTGCGTAAGCAAGGACGGGGAGGCTCATTTTCCGCAGGAAAATGAGGGGCCGTTAAGGCCCACTAGAACAAAACTCGCCCTACCGCGAGTGCTCCGATCCACGCTCCGCGCCGTCGAGACAACGCCCGCTACACGCCGCTACACAGGCGAGCGGTCCGCGCCGAGCACGATGTGCTTCGCGTGCTCCGTAGGCATGTCTCTGACCAGATCCGGAACGTACGCGCGATACACCGGTAAAAAGCGCTCGACGTACATTTGCGCGTCGACCTCGTTCATCGTCGTCTCGCCTTTTTCGCGGCGTGCACGCTCCGAATCGACGCGCCAGCGCACGATGAAGTCGAGCGCCTTGGCTTCGAGCAAGAGGAACGCGTCGAGCTTGTTCGTCCACATTTCGTAGGGTGGGAGCAGCTCGTTCGAGGGCCACAGCTCTTGATCGATCGCGTGCTTCGGTAGCTTGCGAAATCCGAGCATCCAGCCTTCGAAGATCACCAAATCCTGCGGTTCGCGCACCGCGCGCTCCGTGCTCTCGGGCGCGCGATCGCCGAGGCCGCCGTGCGCGGACTTGTCGTATCTCGGAAGCATCACGGGCGCGCCCCGAGAAAGCGCGCCGAGCACTTGCGCGCCGAGCTCGACGTCGTGCGTACCCGCGAAGCCGCGCACCTCGAAGAGCGGATCTTGCGGATGCTTCGCCGTCAGCGCGACTTGCTCTTCGCGCGTCAGATAAAAATCGTCGACCGAAACGTGCGTCGTCTTTTTTCCGAGCTTCGAGAATGCGGCCGTGAGCGCCTCGGCGATCGTGCTCTTGCCCGATCCCTGCGGCCCTGAAATGCCGAGAAAATAAGGTCGCTTCGTATTCGACTCGAGGAGGCCCGCGAGCCACTCGGCAACGGGCAAATAATAGCCGTCGACACGTTTTTCATCGTGCACGTCGGCGAGAAGCGCTTCCCGGAGGCTCGGCATCGGTC
>JAICXU010000753.1 GCA_025934595.1 Polyangiaceae bacterium
GCGCTTATTTATATGTATTTTACAAGCGATTTGCGGAGCGACGATTCGACCGCGCGCACGAGCTCCGGCGGCTCGATCGCACGCGCGCCGTCACCGAAACCGAGGACCCAGCGCGTCGCCATTTGAAGGTCGCCGAGCGTGAGCGAAACGCGCACGCGACCGTCGGGCGCGACGGCCGTCCGTTGCGAAGGGTGGGCCTTTCGGCTGCGAACCTCGCTCGCGAGCCGCGCCTCGAACTCGACCAACGCACGGATTTTTTCACGGGTGCGGACGGGCGCTCCGATTCCGAAATCGCCTTGCCACCATTCGCTGACGTCGAAGCTTTCGGGGAGCGAGAACCGATCGCTCGTGACGCGGACCTCGTGCATGCGATCGAAAGACATGGCCCGCGTCTCTTTCAGATACGGCGAATGCGCCACACACCAGATGACGCCGCGATGCAGGAGAAGCGCGTAAGGATGCAACGTTCCCGCCGTCTCGTCTTCGACGCGCGCGGTGACGGTGCGAAGATCGGCGACGGCGTGGAACAGCGAATCGAGCTCCTCGGCGCGGCTCTCGTAACGTCGAGGCGCGTCGGGCAAAAAGAGGAGGCGATCCTCGAGACGCGCATTCGCTGCGATCTCTCCGCGCGTGGCCGTGCGTCCCGGACGCTGTGCGAGCATCACGAGCTGTCGCATGACGAGATCGATCTCGTCGTAGAGGGCAGATCCTTTCAGCGCTTCGAAGTGCCGCCGCGTCGCGAGGAGCGCATACGCTTGCGTACGTCGCAAATTCAGCGCGCGACCTCGCTCGCTCGGCTTGATGCGCCAAAGATGCGCGCCGCCGGGCTCGGTCTCGATCGACTCGAGATCGACGAAGCGAGCGAGCTCCATCAAGTAGCGACGCACCGATCGCGTCGTTACCCCGAGCGCCGCTGCGAGCACTTCGAGGGTGAGGCCGCTCGGTTGACGCTCGAGCGCCTCGCGCAGCTTCGTCAGTCTGCGATGCGTGCCGAAATTGCCTGGTTTTCGCCCCTTTTTCGGAGCTCGCGGCTTCGCCCGGACGCGCTCACGCGGAGGCGTAAAGCTGCGCTCGTTCATGTCACGCGCCCGGGATCGCGCGGGTCCTCATCTCGGCTTTGTATTTCGATTTGTATTGATCGTGACAGCCTCGGCACGCCGCTTTCACGGCGTCGGTATTCGAGGCTTTGGCGGCGGTGGCGCCGTCTTTCGCGATCGAAGCCCACTTCGTGTAGCCGCTGGGCGCAAAGGTGGCGATCTTGTCGAAGTCGCTCGCGAGCGCAGCGTTGTCGCCCGACGCGAGATCGCTCTCGGTATGAGCCTTCATCCATTTTTGCAGGGGGCACGGATTCGTCTTCGATCCGCAAGTGACGGCCGCCGCCGAGCTCGCCCCGCTCGCGGTCGCGGTCGCCGTTGTCGTCGCGGAAGCGGTTGCGCTCGCAGCGGCGCTCTCGGTTGCGGCGGCCGACGCGGTCGCCGATGCAGAAGGCACCGCCGAGGCGCTCGCAGACGGTGCCAACATGCCGCCTTGATCGGTCGGAGGCGGATCCTTGGAGCAACCTACGATCAACGCGCACGATGCGAAGAAGAGCGAGAGTCTCGTCATGGCGACGCAGCATATCGCGATGAGCCGCCGGGACAATGCTACCGTGCGAGCGACATGACATCTGTCGTGGAGCTCCTCGCACGAAAGCGAGATGGCGCCGAATTGAGCGGCGAAGAAATCCGAAGCCTCATCGCTTCGTATCTCGACGGCACGGCCGCCGACTATCAGATGGCCGCGTTCCTGATGGCCGTATTTTTTCGTGGAATGAGCGACGCAGAGACCGTCGCGCTCACGGAAGCCATGCTGCGATCGGGACGCGTGCTCGACCTCGCGAGCGTCGCCGGCGTGAAAGTCGACAAGCATTCGACCGGCGGCGTCGGTGACAAGATCTCGATCTGCCTTGCACCTCTCGTCGCTGCGTGCGGCGTGCCCGTGCCGATGGTGAGCGGGCGAGGTCTCGGCCACACCGGAGGAACGCTCGACAAGCTCGAGGCGATCCCGGGATTCAAGACCGAGCTGCCTACCGCGGAGTTCGCGCGCATCGTCGGCGAGATCGGCACGTGCATGATCGGACAGACGGCGGACATCGCGCCGGCCGACAAACGCATCTATGCCTTGCGCGACGTCACGGCGACGGTCGAATCCGTTCCGCTCATCGTCGCTTCCATTTTGTCGAAGAAGCTCGCGGAAGGGATCGATGCGCTGGTGCTCGACGTGAAAGTCGGCCGCGGTGCGTTCATGAAAGACGAGAAGGCCGCGCGCACGCTCGCAGAAGCCCTCGTGCGTGTCGGGACGCGCGCTGGAAAAAAAGTCGTGGCGTGTCTCACGGACATGAACGCGCCGCTCGGCGTCGCCGTGGGCAACGCGAACGAGACGCGCGAGGCGCTCGAGGTGTTGCATGGCGGTGGTCCGCCGGACATCGTCGAGTGCACTCTCTTGCTGGGCGCGGAGATGCTCATTTTGGGCGGAAAAGCCGCTGATTCGCAGGATGCGCGCGCGAAGATGAAGAGCGCGATCGATCGCGGCGACGCGGTGCGGACGATGGAAAAAATGGTGGCGGCGCAAGGCGGCGACCCCAGCGTCGTGAC
>JAICXU010000917.1 GCA_025934595.1 Polyangiaceae bacterium
GACGTCGTCGCCGAGCTCGGCATGAGCCAAGTCACCGATCGATCGCAAATCGAGGCGATTTGCCAGGAGATCGTGGACCGGCATCCGAAACAAGCCGAGCAGCTCCGCGGCGGCAAAATGGGCCTCTTCGGATTTTTCGTCGGACAAGTGATGAAAGAAACGAAGGGCAGCGCGAGCCCCGCCGTCGTCAACGAAGCTTTGAAAAAAGTCTTGGGGCTCGTGTGAAGAGCGACCCCGTGCGCGCGCGGTCGTCCGGACCGCTTCGTCGCGGCGGACGCGTGCTCATCGTCGACGACAACCCCGATCTCGTCGGGACGCTCTGCGACGTGCTCGCACCGCAAGGATTCGTCGTCGTCACGGCGTCGCGTGGAAGAGAGGCGCTCGATATCGCGCGCGCCGACGGCTTCGACGTGGCGATCGTCGACGTGAAGCTTCCGGATGCGAGCGGCGTGGATTTGATCGAGCCTCTTCGTGAAGCGTCTGCGCTCAGCGAGGTCGTGCTGATCACGGGCTTCGCGAGCGTCGATGCCGCGATCGCGGCGCTGCGATCGGGCGCGTTCGCGTTCGTCTTGAAATCGTTCCGGCCCGAGGAGCTCATCTCCACCGTCGAGCAAGCGATGACGAAGGTCCGCTTGAAACGCGAGCGCGAGGAGCTCGAGCGCCGGTACCGCGCGCTCGTCGAGCTCACCGACGTTCTCGTCGTCGCGCTCGACGAAAAAAACGGCGTCGTGTTCTTCAATCGTCGCGCGGCGAAAATGGCGGGCGCAACCTCCGCGCAGGCACACGGGCGCTCGTTCGTCGACGCGTGGATCCCCGCCGAGGATCACGTGCGGCTCATCGAAGCGATCGCGAAGACGCGGCGGGAAAACGCGACGCGCAAGGGGTCGGGTCTCACAGAGGTCGAAACCGGATTCACCGACACGAACGTCGGCGGACATCGGCGCATTCGCTGGCACCTCTCCGGCGCGAGCGAAGAAGAAGACGCGCGCGACCTCGTCTACGGGATCGGGATCGACGTCACCGAGCGACGCTTGCTCGAGCGACGCGCGGCCGATGCCGAGGCGCTTTCGGCGATGGGCACTCTCGCCATGAACTTGGCGCACGAGATACGAAATCCGCTGAATGCAGCCGTTTTACAGCTCCATTTGCTCGTACGCGACGTCGACAAGCTCGACATCGACGACAGCGTACGTTCCGGCATGCATCACCGCGCCGAGATCGTCGGTAGCGAGATCGGACGATTGAATCGCCTGCTCACGGAGTTCTTGGACTTGGCGCGACCTCGCGGAATTTCACGCGAGCCCGTGCACATCGCGACGCTTCTCGACGAAGTGCTCGACCTCGAACGCGACGCGGCAGAGCGCAGCGGCATCGCCATCGAAAAGCAATTCGACGAAGGCAGCTGCTCGGCGGTCGGCGACCGCGAGAAGCTGAAACAAGTCTTCATCAACTTGATCGTGAACTCGATCGAAGCGATGAAAGAGGGCGGCACGCTGACGGCGAAGCTCGGATGCGAAGAGAGCAGCGTCGTGGTCGAAATCGGCGACACGGGCGGAGGCATTCCCCGCGAAATGATGACGACAGTGTTCGATCCCTTTTTCACGACGAAGCCCGCCGGCACCGGATTGGGATTGTCGATCGTGCGAAAAATCGTCGATCAACACCTGGGCGACGTGCGCATCGAAAGCGAAAAAGGAAAAGGCACCCGCGTCCGGGTACGCATTCCGAGTCGCTAAAAGTTTCGCGCACCGCCTGCGGAGCTTCGCGAAGCCCGAAGACGCGCACCGCCTGCGGGGCTGCGAGCAACTCGGCGTCGGCTCACACGTTCGCGTCGCGATTCAGCGGCCGCCGCCTCAGACATATCTCGCAGCCCCTCCGGCGGCACGCGTCTTCGGGCTTCGCTCTTGAATCCTTAAATAATTTTTTCGTCTTTTCGATCTTTCGTGGAAGCGAAGCGTTCCACGTTCATACTGTTGCAGTCTGTGGGTTCGCGGAGCGAACCGATCCGCACGCGATCTTGAACCCGCGCACTCGAAGAATGCGCTTTCGCGACAGCGAACGCGGGGGAGGCTCATTTTCCGCAGGAAAATGAGGGGGCCGTTAAGGCCCCGCCAGA
>JAICXU010000216.1 GCA_025934595.1 Polyangiaceae bacterium
ACGGAGGCTCGTCGCCCAAGTGCGCGACGCCGTGCGATTCGACCTCGAGCGCGAGCTGTCCCTCCGGCACGTCGTGCACGCAGCATCTCGAAGGGAGCACGGACATCGGCGACTGGTGCGAATGAGCATCGGGTAATCGCCGATGCAGCACACGCTCTCGTGCGACGATCACATCGCCGACGTCGGCGATCCTTGCTTCGACTCCGAGCGCGCCGCGTGCTCGTCCGATCACAAATCCCTCCTGACGTGCACGGAGCAAAAATACGTCGCCCTTCGCACGTGCAACGGCCCGAAGGGATGCACGATGACGAAAGACGTGGGCGGCAAGACGATGACCGTCGAGTGCGACGGATCTTCGCGCTGAGCGCCGTCGAAAAAAGATCGCGGTCTCGAAATTTCGACGCCGCTTCGAACGAAGTGAGGGCATGCGCACGTTCATTCTGTGGTGCCTCCTCTTCGTCGTGTGTTGGCCGCTCGCGATCGTCGCGATCCTGCTCTACCCGCTGATTTGGCTGATTTTGTTGCCGTTTCGCATTCTCGGATTTGCGGTGCACGAGGTGTTTCAAGTCGTGCACCTCGTCTTGAGGCTGCCGTTTCTCCTGCTGCGCGCGCCGTTTCGTGTGCTCCGTCTGGCGTAATGATTGTAGGCGCGTGTGCGCATGAAATTGGGCCGCGCCAGATCGCGCTTGCGATGATGGCGACATGGAAAATCGCCGAATCAAACGCAGCGACGAGCGGACCGAGGCACTTCAATATCTGATGGAGTCGCTGGCCGATCGCAGCGAGGTCCACGCCGTCGCTCTCGTCGATGGCGAGGGGCGCATCGTCGCCGGCATGGGCATGCCTGCGGAGCTAGCGGGGCTCGCGAAGATCGCACGCCGGGGAATTCGCCGTGAGCCGAGCGACGATTTCGAGGAGGCGACGCGCGGCACCGACTTCTTCGGACGAGAAATCCCGCTCGCGGAGGGCCCGGTCTATCTCGCCGCGCTCGGAAAACGCGTCCGCAAAATGAGCGCGGCCGCCGTAGCGATCGAGCGAATCGTCAAAGCGGCGTAGCGTTCAATGAAACGCGAGGCACTTGCCCGCGTCGTCGTCCGTCGTGAATCCGTGATGGCGCGCCATCCAATAGGCCACCAAGTAATCGACGCCGGGCTCCGTTTGATTCACGTCGCCGCTCGATTGAAGCCCCCACGGCTCGCGTTGCCACAGAAAATCTTCGACGGTGCGATCGCCGACGTCCACTGCCGTCGAGTGATCGACTTGATTCGTGCAGCTCGTCGAATGAGGCATGTACTTCGCGTTGCCCGTTTGATCGACCGCGTGCACCACGCGCGGCGGAGCGGGAAATTCAGCCAATTGCGTCATCGCGTCGGCGGGAGCCGACGATGAGCCGACCGCGCTCACGTTCGCGGCGGTGATGAACGAGAAGAAAGAATTTTTCGTCGTGGAGAATGCCGTCCACATCGGGCCGCCCAAAATCTGATTTTGGATGAGCGCTTTGCGCGCCGGATCGTCCTCGAGCCGCGCCAAGTTGTACATCGGCTCCATCGCGATGTTGTTCGCGTAATAGTGGTCGCCGCAGTCGTTGCCCGCGCTCCACTCTTTGGCGATCGTGAGCCAATCGTCGACGTTTCCGCCCGTGCCCGAGTGATTCAAGTAGTAGTCGAGGATCGCGTCGTGATCGGCCTTCGACGCGTCGATGCCGTTCGTCACGTCGAGCGCGTCGCGGAAAAACGAGGCGAGCATCATCGCGGACGACGAACGCGGGATGGACGGGAAGAACGACAAACCCGGCACCTGATGAATGACGTCCGCGAGATCCGGCGTGAACTCTTGCAGGCCCGACATACCGCTGCCTTCGCCGTTGTCGGACGTGTCGAGATTGATGGCGACTTTGCCGCCCGGCATCTCGGCGTGATTGAGCACGACGAAGCGCATCGTGAGCGTCGCCGGAATCGGCACGCCTTGATACGTGATCGTCGCGCTGACGGTCCGATCCTTCATCAGCTCTTTCACGAACGCGACGATGTCGCCGCGGATCACCGCGCGCGTGTCTTCGTCGGCGCTCGTGAGCGCGTCGTAGGCGAGCGTCATTCCGAGCATGAACCCTTGATATTGGTCGCGGCTGATGTGCCCGTAATAATCGTAATTCGCGCCGTCGTACGGCACGTTGCAGTGCACCTCGCTCGAGTTGGCGCAGCTCAAATCCGGCAGCGAAAAGCCGGGATTGGCGCCCGCGGGACGAACGATGCGCGCGAGCGTCGCCGGCTCGCCGCTGACGTGAAGAGCACGGTCGAGCGTCTTCACGACGCTGAGAATTTCCGCGCGTGCGTCGGCCGACCCCGTCGCCATGAGACGCATGGCTTCGCTCGCGAGATAGGTCCCTGTCCAAATCGACGCGTCGCCGAGGCCGTTCATCGTGTCAATCGTCGTGTAGGTCGTGTCGGTGAAGTGCGCGCTGCCGACGGCGCCGTAGACCATCTCCCATTTGCGGAGGTACGCCTCGTAGGCGCGCGCGCGATCGCTCATGCTCGCATTCGCGTCGATCGATCCCCATGAATCGTGCGCGACGTCGTAGAGCGCGCAGCTCTTTGCGCCTTGCGTGTCGCCGATGGCGCACTCGTCCGAGCACGCATTCGAAACGCATGCACCCTGCACGCATCCCTGCCCTGCTCCGCACGTCGAATCTTGCCAGCGTTTGCCGGATGCCGTGTCCGTGCAGACGCGCGCGGTGCGTGCGCCGGAGCAATACGCTTCGCCGGCGGAGCACTCGTCGCTCGTGGGCCCGGAGTCGGTCGGCGTCGACGAGCCGCCGTCCGCGATCATCGTTCCGCCCGCGTCAGGATTTTGATCGCCGCCGCCCCCGCCTCCCGGCGAAGACGCGTTCGAAGAATTTCCGGAGCACGCCAAAGCGGCCGTGCCGACAGCGAGCGCGAAGCTCAATCCCGTGCGCAATTTCACGGGTTTCGGCTGTACCACGCGTGAGAATTCCAGCCATTATAAAATTGCATGACAGGTGCAAAAAGAAGAGCTCGCGAACGCCACGAGGCGCATCGCTCGTTTCGGCGGTCTTGACGTTTTCGGGATCAAGGCTGAAAAGAAGAGCCGTGACCGAGGTAACGCCGGCGCTCGAGCGCGCCATCGTGCGCGAGCTCTTGGCGGAGTGGCGCGGCCTCAACGTCGCGAGGTTTCGTGCGGCGCTTCGCCCTCCCGTGATCGAGCTCTCCGAAGCCAGCGGATTTTTGGGGCGATGGATTTTGCGCACGCGGCGGCTGGAGCTGTCACGAGAATTCGTGCTCGCGTCGTCCTGGGGCACCGTCATCGAAGTCTTGAAGCACGAGATGGCGCACCAGTACGCGCACGAGGTGCTGAAGGCGACCGACGAGACGGCGCACGGTCCTGCGTTTCGCCACGTCTGCGATCGCATGGGGATCGATGCGGCGGCGGCAGGAATTCCGGAATCCGCGTCGACGGAGAAAGTGGTCGAGCGCATCTCTCGCCTTCTCGCGCTCGCCGAGAGCTCGAACGTGCACGAGGCGGAGGCCGCCGCGCTTGCCGCGCAGCGCTTGATGTTGAAGCACAACATCGACGAGCGTCATGCGAAGACCGAGCGGAGCTACGGATTTCGACAGCTCGGCACGCCGAACGGGCGCGTGGGCGAAGCGGAGCGGATCCTCGCGATGATCTTGGCGAAGCATTTCTTCGTCGAGGTGATTTGGGTCCCGGCGTACCGCGTCGCGGATGGCAAGCGCGGAAGCGTCCTCGAAATTTGCGGCACGCACGCCAACCTCGCGATGGCGGAGTACGTGCACGCGTTCCTCACGCACACGGCCGAGCAGCTTTGGCGCGATCACAAGAAGAAGCACGAAATTACGGGTGATCGTGACCGGCGCACGTTCCTCGCCGGCGTCATGGCGGGGTTCGCTGACAAGCTCGCGCGTGACGGCAAGACGCATCGAGACGCAGGTCTCGTGTGGGTCGGCGACAAAGCACTCGACGATTTTTTTCGCCGCCGACATCCTCACGTACGCAACGTCCGGCACGGCGGGCGCGCTCGCACCGAGGCGTACGGGCACGGACGCGAAGCAGGAAAATCGATCGTGCTGCGACGTGGCGTGGACGCGGCACCGACGACGCGTGGGAGACTCCTCGGACGATGAAAAGAAAGACCGTGACCAAGACCGAGACCGAGGCGAAGAGCGCGTCGAGAGATCCGCTCGATCATTTGCGCCGGGTCGACTCCAAGCTCGCGAAGATCATCGACGCCGTGGGGCCTTACGCAATCAAGAAACAAACGACGAAGACCACGTTCGAGGCGCTCGCGCGATCGATCGTCTACCAGCAGCTCTCGGGAAAAGCGGCGGCCACGATTTTCGGCAGGCTCGTCGAAGCGCTCGGTGGAAAGCTCACTCCCGAAGCGATCGTGAAGGCGTCGGACAAGACGCTTCGCGGCGCTGGTCTGTCCGGATCGAAAGCGAAGAGCCTCCGCGATCTGGCCGACAAAACCATCGGCGGCCTCGTGCCCACGCTCGCGAAGCTCCATAAAATGGAGAACGAAGCGATCATCGAAGCGCTCACGCAGGTGCGCGGCATCGGACGATGGAGCGTCGAGATGCTGCTCATGTTTCGCCTCGAGCGCGGCGATATTTTGCCCGTGAGCGACTACGGCATCCGAAAGGGCTTCATGCGCGTGTACGGAAGGTCCGAGCTCCCGACGCTCGCCGAGCTGGCCGAGCACGGCGAGAGATGGGCTCCGCATCGCACGGTCGCGAGCTGGTATTTGTGGCGCTCGCTCGATCAAGAAGCGGCGGCACCCCCCGCGGGCAAACGCGAGCGGGTCGCGAAAAAGAAGTGACGATCGCGAGCCCACGCGAGCTCGTTCGCCGTTGTGTGAGCAGGTGTAGGCCGAAATGCGACCTTCTCCATGCGGCCGAAATCTTGCGTAAGCTTAGGATGTGAATGCGGGGTCGGCGGAGCTCCTGGCCGGTGACCGCCTGCTCGACCGCTATGTGATCCTCGATCGCGTGGGCGGGGGCGGTATGGCCTCGATCTATCGTGCGATGGACGAGCGCCTCGATCGCGTCGTCTGCGTGAAGCTCCTGCATCTCGAGCTCGAGGGATCGGGGAGCACGAGCGGCCGCGGCGTCTATCAAGCGACGTACACGCATTTTCAGAAAGAGGCGCTCGCGCTCTCGAAGCTCCGCCACCCGAACACGCTGCGCATTTACGACTTCGGCTACTTGCCCGACTCGAAGCGTCCGTTCCAAATCTCGGAATTTCTCGAAGGCGGAACCCTCGAAGAGCAAGTGAAGGCGCGTGGCGCTCTTCCGCGCGCGGAAGTGTCCGCCATCCTCGAGCGCATTTGCGGCGCGGTCGACGAAGCGCACGCGCACTCCATCATTCACCGCGACATCAAGCCGTCGAACATCATCTTCGGAAAAGTCGGTGATCAAATGCTGCCGAAGCTCGCCGACTTCGGCATCGCGCACTCGAACTTGAAGAAGCAGAAACCGGTCGCCACGGACGACGACGACGAGCCCACCGTGAGCACGATCGCCCTATTTTCCCCGCGTTGGGCCGCGCCCGAGCAGCTCGCGGGCGCGAAGCAAGGCCCGGCCACCGACGTCTACGCGCTCGGACTCACGACGTTCTTCATGCTCGCGGGGCATCCGCTCTTCGAAGGTCACGACGTGCGCGAGACCTTCACGCGACGCATCAAGGGCGACGAGCTCGTCGGCAGCTTGCTCGCGGCAAAACGCTTCGACGCTCCTCTCGCGGACGTTCTCTTGAAGACGATGGCCGCTTCGCCGGACATGCGCCACGCGACACCGAGAGCGTTCTTCGAGGCGATGCGCGATCCTCTCGCGGGAAACGTTTCGAGCAGTCGCCTTCCTGCGCCGAATCCGCCGCCCGGCAAGCCGCGGTCGGCGCGCGAGCTTCCGCCCTCCCAACCGACCTCGTCGCCGAACGCGGCTCTCGAAGGCATGCACGGCTTCGTCGGGCGAACGCGGCGTGTCGACGTGCAGGAAAAAATCGATCTCTCTTTCGCTGGACCGAAAGGCGACGCGGTGCGCTTTCGCGTGTCGGTGGTGCCGGCGCGCGATCGCGAGATCCGTCTCAACATCAAAGGTCTCAACTGCTTCGTGCGCCAATCCGGCCGGCCCACGCCCGCGATC
>JAICXU010000676.1 GCA_025934595.1 Polyangiaceae bacterium
CGGAAGCGAGCTGCACGGCCGCCGCAGTGGCGCCGGGCACTTGGACGGGAGCGGCGAGACATCCGGTGAGCGGGCAATCGAACGTGCCTCCGTCGCGGCCGAAGAAAACGGACGGCGGGCTGACGGCGACGCCGCTGACGCCTTCGAAGGATCCGATCACCTGCGGAGTCGCGCCGCATCCCGTGAGCGCGCAGCTGTAGACGCCGCCGCCGACGAGGGTGCCGGTGCCGGAACCGTCGTCGACTCCGAAAGCCGACCAGATCGCGTTCGGCGATTGGATGACGAGCTGCGCGCTCGCGGTGACGGCGAGGCCGGTGGCCACGGTTTGCGGCACGCTGCTCGATCCGTCTTTCGGCGCTTTGAGGATGCGGCCGTTCACGGCGCCATTCACTTCGATCCAGTAGACGAACGTGTCGTCGATCGCGACGGCGCTGACGTTGCTGCGATTCACGATGAGAGGCTGGGCGCCCGATCCGTCCTTCGCGACACGGACGACCTCGCTCGTGCTGCCGCCGAGCGGATTCAAACCGAAGTACACGCCGCTGTCGTCGACGGCGACGCCGCCGGGCTGGCCGGCGAGCGATTGAATCGCGATCGGTTGGCACACCGACGCGTTGCATGCGCCGCCGAGACAGTCGTGGCCACACGCGCCGCAGTTTTTCGGATCGCTCGCGATCGTCGCTTCGCAGCCGTCGGAGAGATCTTGATTGCAATCGAGCGAGCCCGGGTTGCACGTCGAGTTGCATTGGCCGGCGACGCACGTCGCGGTCGCATTCTGGCCGGGCAAGCACGCGTGGCCGCACTGGCCGCAGTTCGCGACGTCGGATTGCAGATCCGATTTGCAAGCGGAGCCCGTGCCGCCCGAGAGGCCGCTCGTCGTGAGACATGCGGCGCCGAACGCGCAGAGGAGCGCAGCGGCGGCGGCGATGACGAGGGTTCGCGCTCTCACGACGGCACCGTCGCACGGAGAGAGCCGCCGCGAAATACCCACATATTTCCCGGCGATCCTGCGGTCCATGTTTCGTCGCGCGTGAGGGGGGCGGTGGCGATCACGGCGACGCGATCACGCGGCGTGGTCACCGACGCGAAGTTCACGGAGAGATCGTCGTCGGCCAGCGTGGCTTGTCGAAACGGCGCTTTTCGCACGATGTAGTGTAGCTTCGTCGCGCACCTTGCGAAGAGATGCGCGCCGTCGCCGAGAAGAAAGTTGAACGTGCCCTTCGCGCCGAGCTCGGCGCCTGCCTTCGCGACGGCGCTCCACAGCCTCCTCGGCGATTTCGGATACGACGAAAATCGTTTCTCGAGCTCGTGCAGCAGCGCACAGAACGCGATCTCGCTGTCGGTGTCGCCGATCGGTTGGAAGCGGCCGATCTCGAATTTGCGGACGCCTTTGATGGTTCCATTGTGCGCGAACACGAAGTGTCGCCCCCAAAGCTCCCGGACGAAGGGATGCGTGTTTTCGAGCGCCACGCGCCCGCGCGTTTTTTTTCGCACGTGCGCGATCGCGAGCAGCGTCTTGATGGGATTGTTCTTCACGTACGACGCGAGCGGTGAGTTCGACGCGGCGCTCGGCTCGAGGAACGTGCGCGCCGCCTTGCCTTCGTAGAGCGCGAGGCCCCAACCGTCCGCGTGCGGTCCCTTGTGACCGCCGCGAAGCGCCAGCCCGGAAAACGAGAACACGATGTCCGTCGGAACATTGCATTCCATGCCGAGAAGCTCACACAAGCTCAGACCTCCACCATCTTCGATTAATCTACCGTCCCCTCGGAACTAGTGACAAAGATCCCTTCCATGAAAACACGAAAGCTCGGACCGGATGGGCCGAAAGTCGGAGTGATCGGTCTCGGGGGAATGTATCTCTCGATTGATTCGGGAAAAGGCGGGAGGCCCTCCGAAGCCGATGCCATCCGCACGATCCACGCTGCGCTCGACGCCGGCGAAACGCTCGTCGACACCGCCGACGTGTATTGCATCGACGAGAAGGATTACGGGCACAACGAGCGCCTCATCGCAAAGGCCGTCGGAAAGCGAGACGGCATCACGATCGCGACGAAAGGCGGCTTGCGGCGTCCCGGCGGATCGTGGACGCGCGACGCTCGTCCCGAGCATTTGCGACAAGCCTGCGAAGCGAGCCTCGTCGCCCTGGGACGCGACACGATCGATCTGTATCAGCTGCATGCCCCCGACCCGAAAGTGAAGCTCGCCGACAGCGTCGGCGCGCTCGCGAAGCTTCGGGAGGCGGGAAAAATTCGGCAGGTCGGGTTGTCGAACGTCAGCGTCCACGAGATTCAGGAAGCGGAAAAAATCGTCCCGATCGCGAGCGTCCAGAATCGATGGAACCCCGGCGATCGATCCGTCGAAGAAGACGGAGTGCTTGCATACTGCACGGAAAAGAAAATCGCGTTCTTGCCGTACTCGCCGTTCGGCGGCGCACGCGGTGCGGCGAGCCTCGCTGACTCGGGCTCGCTCGCGGAGCAAGCGAAGAAGAGGAACGTCTCGCCGCACCGGCTCGTTCTCGCGTGGATGCTCGCGAAGAGCCCGGTCGTGATTCCGATTCCAGGAGCGCGTCGCGTCGCGAGCGTCGAGGACAGCGCGGCGGCGAGCAGCCTCGAGCTTTCGGGCGCCGACGTTCGCGAGATCGAGGCGTCGTACTAGACGCGCGGCTATCGGACTAGACGCGCGACAAGCCTGCGCGATATCGGACCTGAGGGTGAGCGGAGCGAAGTGAGCGAACCGGAGCAAGAAAAAGATCCGAGCGACCGCCGTTTGTCGTTGCCGATGAACGACACGGAGCTGCCTCGTATTTCGATCGGCCCGATCGCTCCGGAGGAGCGTCGCGGAAGGCGGCTCGCCCTCACGATCCTCGTCACGCTTTCGTTCCTCACCGTCGCGTGGATCGCTTCTCCGCTCTGGGTCGGCATCGCGCTCGGGACGATGATGGCATTCACGGCGCAGCCATTTTACAGGCAGATCAGCAA
>JAICXU010000903.1 GCA_025934595.1 Polyangiaceae bacterium
CGACGATGACCGACTTGGCCGATGTCGTCGTGGACGAGGACGATCACGATCCCACGGTCATCGGCAGCTTCGCGGATCCGGACGAGACCGACGCCGATCCCACGGTGATTGGCAGCCTCGAGGAGAACGAGCTCACCCAAAAACGGAAGCCCTTCCCGATCCACGAAACGGAGCGGGCACGAAAGTCGGAGCCCGCGACGGAGCCGAAGACGAATCCCATCGGCAGGCCGCGACCTTCGCAAGTCGCCGAAGAAAAGATCGAGTCGCTCCTCACGCGCCTCGAGACGACGCCGCTCGCGGGCGAGAAGGCACGGATCTTCAAACAAATCGCGGTGCTCTTTCGCGACGAGCTCGGCGACGACAGTCAAGCTTTCGATGCGTTCTTGGAGGCGTTCAAAGCTCTCCCCGACGATCCCGACACGAAAGCGCGGCTCGAGGAGCTCGGTACGAAGCTCGGGCGCTTCGGTGAGGTGTCGTCGGCGATGGGCCTCGGCAGCGGCGAGTTCCAGGCGCTGCGATCGCTCGAGACGACGCTGCGTGGTCAGGGAAAATTCCCGGAGCTCGCCGACGTTCTCGAAAAAGAAGTCGAGTGCGCGCCGGATCGAGAGCAAAAAGTCGACGCGCTGTTGCGACACGCGGAGATCCTGGAAAAGCAGCTCGTGAAGCCGCGCGAGGCGATCGAAAAATACCAAGCCGTGCTCCTTCAATCTGCGACGAACGAGGCCGCACACGAAGGCATCGCACGGTGCCTCGTCGCGCTGCGATCGTGGGACGATCTCGCGAAGGCGATCGAGCAACGCGTGAAAGCGAGCGCGAAAGCGAGCGTGAAAGCCAAGCTCCTCGTCGACCTCGCCGAGGTCCACGAAGGAAAAAGAAACGACATCGAAGCCGCGAACGAAGCGCTCCTTCGCGCCGAAAAAACCGACAAGCGAAACAAGCGCGTGCTTTACGAGCTCGCGCGCATCAGCGAAAAGCGCGGCGACATTCCCGGCGCGGCGGCATATCGCGGCGAGCTCGCGGACCTCACCGACGAGGTCGACCAGAAGGCGCAAATCCACGCCGCGATCGGCGAGATGCTCGCGGCGGGCGATCGCGATCCGACGGCGGCGAAGATCCACTTCGAAAAAGCGGTCAGCTACGATCCGAAGCTGCTCTCGGCGTGGCAAGCGATCCAGTCGCACAACGAGCGCTCGGGAAACTGGGCGCGCGCGGCCTATGCGCTCGAAATGCGCGCCGATCACACCGAGACGCCGCGCGTGAAGGCGCTCCTCTACGCGGACCTCGGCGAGATGCGACACGATTCGCTCGAAGACCCCGAGGGTGCGCTGAAGGCCTACGAGCTCGCGCTCAAATACGATCCGAAGCTCGAACGCGCGGCGAACGCGGTGCTCGACGAATACGTGAAGCGAAAGGATTGGGCAAAAGCAGCGCCCACGTGCGAGCTCCTCGTGCATGCCGCGACACGTGACGGCGACGCCGATCGCGCGTTTTCGCTCTTCGTGCTGGGTGCGAAAATCGCCGAGCAATCGGGGAATCCGGAACGAGCGGTCCTCGCCGCGCTCGCCGCCTACGAGCTGCGTCCACGGTCCACCGAAGCACGCGCGCGGCTCATCGAAGCGATGCACGCCGCACGCGAGCATCCTCAAGAGCTGGCGCGCGCGCGAAATGCGCTCGAGCGCATCGTGCACGAAGCGAACGCGCTCGAGCCTTCGACGCTCGTCTTGCTCGCCGATGTGGAGATGTCGCTCGGCGACGCCGTGACCGCGGCCGATCTCCTCGCGAACGCCGCCGAACGGGATCCACGACACGCCGGCGCTCTCTCTCGGCTCGCCGATGCGAGTTATGCGGCCGGCGATCTTCGCGCCGCAGCCGAACATAAGCGCTCGCTCGCAGGCTCGGTGACGTCGGTCGACGAGAAGTACAAGCTCTTCGTCGACGCGGGAGAAATCCTCGCGCACCAAGCCCATGATCTCCAAGGCGCAGAGGCTTGCTACGAAGAAGCGCGCAAGCTCAAACCGAACGACCATTGGATTTTGCACACGCAGCTTTGGCTGTACGGGCAAATGGAAGCGTGGTCGAAAATGGCCAAGACGCTTCGCGCGATCGCGAACGCCGAGAAAGACCCTGCCGTTCGCGCGAAGGGAATTTTCGCGAGGGCGCA
>JAICXU010001069.1 GCA_025934595.1 Polyangiaceae bacterium
CGAGACCGAGGTCGAGGTCGAGTCGCGCACGATCCTGCTCGGACGCACTCTGCGTGAGAAAAAAACCGTCATCCCGCGAGGCGAGCTCGTTCGCGCGGCGCGCGAGGTGCGTTATCCGCGGGCTGCGTTTTATGCCGGCCTCTTGTCACTCGCGGTGGGCTCGTATTTCGGCGTGACGATGCTCGTCGACGGCACACGCAGCGCCTCGCCATCCCTTTTGGCCACGGGCCTCGTCGTCATTGCGGCGGGAATCGGGCTCGATTTCGCGTTGCGCAGCCTCGTGCCGGGAGCCAGCGGAAAGTGCCGCGTGCTCTTCGTGCCGAAAAAAGGCGCGCCCATTTGCGTCGCGACGACCGACGTGAAGATCGCCGACCGCGCGCTCGCGTCGCTTCGAAATGGCTAGTCAGGACGCGCGCAAGCCTGCGCGCTAAGGCCTCGAGCGCTCGCCGACGACGGCGGTCATCTTTCCGGTGGCGCGCAGCTCGACGCGAACGGCGCGCGGTTGATTCGACGGCGCGCAAGCTCGGACGCGCGCGCCGAACGCGCCGGAGTCGCGATCGAGCTCCTCGGACGTGCCGGCATCGGCAACGCGGACGTCGAGGAACGTGCCTTCGCCTTCCCCGCCGACGGCGATGTCGAGGCATTGTCCGGCCTTCACCGATTCGTCGAACCTCGCGCGATGCGTGGCGTCCAGCGTGAACGTCTTCACGGCGATCGCGGTGCCTTCGATGTGCGAGCTCGTTCCGGAAGTGGATGCCGAGAGCATGCGAGCGGCGGCGATCGGATGCGCGGTGAAGAGCGCGTCGGACCACGGCTCGGGGCGAGCGAGGATCGAGTACGGGCCCGGGCGACCACGCGCTTCGAGATCGATCTCGGCTTGCGGATGCGAGCACGAGAACACGGTGGCCGAAGACGAGCCTTGCGCGCGCGTGACGAGCTCGCCCGCCGCGCTCCAAATTTCGGCGTCGACGAGCGCGAGAGGCTCGCCGCCCACGACATCGACGCGGCTGCAGATCGCTGATTTGGCTTTTTTCGAGCTGAAATCGAGCGCGACGGTGGATCTGTGACCGAGAGCGAGCGTGCCGTTCGAGGTGGAGGTCGCGGCGCCATATCCGCTCTTCACGAGCTCGCTGTCGCGCGCGGCTTTGTTCACGTCGACCGATCCTGTCGCGCTCGTCCACGCGAGCTGCGCGCGATTCGATGGGTCGCGCAAATGATCCGCGGGCGCACGCGCGATGACGACGGCGGCGATTCCGTTGCCGACATGGGGACGAAGCACGAACGATCCGTCGAAGGTGAGCGGCGAGCAAATGGTGAGCGCGCGGTCTCGGCCGGCTTCGCGTGAGCGCGCGATGAGCCTTCCCTCGCCGTCTTGCGCTTCGAGCTCGACGAGCGCGACGTCTTCGTCGGGAACCACCATCACGTCGAGACATTGACCCTGCTCGATCGAAAATCCGACGAGCGTCGGTGCGCGCGCGTCGAGCGTGACGGCCACGCGGCGAACCTCCTCCCATTTTCCGCCGAGCGCATCGCGATGGGCGCGGACGTGATCTTCGAGACCGGGCCACGCATCGGCGGCGTGCGCGCCTTGGCCTGCGCCGCCACGTGCGGAAAATGCGCGCGCGAGATCGGCCGCTCGCTCGCGGGGGACGTGTTGTGCGGCGAGCGCGACGAGGCCATCCCCCCTCGCAGCGTGCACGAC
>JAICXU010000983.1 GCA_025934595.1 Polyangiaceae bacterium
AACGATGCTCGACCGAGCTGCGCTTTCGCCTCTCCGTACGCCCGATCGATCGCTTCGCGTACGAGCTTCGATTTGTCCGCCGCACCGCCATCACCTTTCAAGAAAGTTTCGAGAAGGCGCACGGTTCCGATCGGCAGCGACATCGAGAACGTGCTCTTTCCATTTTCGAGCACGGTGAGCTCCGTCGAGCCGCCGCCGACGTCGACGAGGAGCGCACGCTTCTCCACGTTCATGCGACGCGTGACCGCGAGCTGGATGAGGCGCGCCTCTTCGACGCCTTCGATCACCTCGAGCTCGATGCCCGCTTCGCGGCGTGCGCGTTCGACGAGCGTCGATCCGTTTTGCGCTTCCCGCACCGCGCTCGTCGCCGTCGCGCGGTACGACGCCACGCGTGCCTCGTCGATCTCGCGGCGAAAATCGCGCAGCGCGGCACACGCTTGTCCGATCGACTGTGGCGTGAGCCGCCCATTCACGAACACCTCGCCGCCGAGCCTCACGGGTGCGCGAAGCGAGAGCACGTCGCGCCACGACGATGCGCGCTCGCCCGGAATCAATCCGAGCTGCGGATTTTCCCCGCGCGATGACCGGTCGGCCTCGACGATTCGCAATCGAATCGCATTGGAGCCCACGTCGATCGCGCAGAACCGCGGCACCTCGTTTTTATGCCACGGCCGCGCAGCAAAGGAGTAGTCCTAACGCGAGAACGTGAACGAAGCGCGCGCGAAGAACGTCATCATGCTCGCGGCGGCGATCTCGGCGGCGGGGATCTTCGCGCTCGCCCTCGGCTCGAAAGACGCGGGCGGCATCATCGTGCTCGCGGGATGGGCGCTCTTCATCGTGAGCATCCACTTCTATGGTCGCGCGGGGAGCAGCTAGACCTAGACCGCAACCTCGACCGAGGTCCTGATCTCGCGTCCACGTCTCGGTCCTTAAAGCTCGCTTCGCATGACGGCGATGCCCATGTCGCCTCCGAGTGACGGGGCGCGCGCCGCGGCGTAGCCGAAATCGCGGTCGTCGACAGTGATGGTGCCTTGCACCGGCCCCGCCGCCGTCTTCGCGGGGAGATCGAGATCTTTCAGCTTGCTCTCGTTCACCGCCGGCGTGAGCGGCGTTCCGTAGACGCCGGTTCCATCGAACAACAAAACGTAAAACACCGGCAATTTGGCGTTGGAATGTGACTTTTCGAGATCGTCGGACATGCGCTGTCGAAGCGTGTCCTGGAGCTGGAATGCGTACTGTCGATACGTCCAGCCGGTGATGTAGATGCCCGCGACCGATCCGTCCGGCTTCTTCACCGGCACGCCTGCGATCCAATCGCGATCGGCGGGAGCGGGTGGCGGCGGCAGATTGAAGATGCCCGTCGCGGTCGTGAAGCCGTTCTTCGCGTCCGCGAGGCGCGGAAAGGCTTTGAAGAGGTTTTGTCCCGCCATCGAGTCTTGCTCGAGGTCATTCCGAATCGCGACGCCTTTGTCGTCGCAGAGCGCGGAGAAGGTGGTCCTCGCGAGATTGATGTCGGCGACGTCGCGGCGATTCTGGAAGAGCGCCGCGCGCACCGCTTGCGGATCCTCGTGCGGATCGGCGCCGTTCGCGTAGAGCGAGGTGAGCTTCACCGCGCCTTGCGTCAAACCCGACGTCACCTTCGCGATGTTCTCTTCATTCAGCTTCGCGGCATCGGCCTGCGACGCGGCCGCTTTTTGCGCCATGATCTTCGCGTCCTCTTTGCACGCGGGGAGCGAGGCGACCATGCAGGCGAGGGCCGCGAATCCGCAGATGGAAAACACGCGCGAGTGGAGGCTCATCATCGTTAGAGTCTGCTACCTTCGGCGACTGTGGGTGGCAACCTTCTCGAGAATCGCATGCTTGTGAAGCGGACAATCGAGACCCTCCCGAGGTTTCCGCAGACATGGTGACGGGAATGGTCGGGGCCCCGCGCCCG
>JAICXU010000594.1 GCA_025934595.1 Polyangiaceae bacterium
CAACTCCTTCACCGGGTGCGGCGCGACGTGCGCCGACTGCACGTCGGGCGGATGCTGCTGCCCGGATGCGGGAGCGGGTGGAACCTACGGATGCGTGAACAAGTCGCCCGAGGCCGGCGCGAGCTGCCCGGCGAATTGCAATCCGTGACGGCAAGCCGCGATGAGATTCGCCACGTCTAGAATGCGCGTCGCCCGAGGCTTCGTATTCTTCGTGAGCGTCGCGGCGGCGGTCGTCGGCGGCGGCGTCGCATGCAACGCGATTTTGGGCAATGAGCCTGGCCTGCTCGAGCGCCTCGATGCATCGGACGACGACGCGCCCGTGAGCTCCGACGCGGGCTGCGGCATCGGTTCGAAACAATGCGTCGGTATCTGCGTGAGCGTGCAAGATGCGGCCGTCGGCTGCTCGGGCGATTGCACGGCGTGCCCGGCTCTCGCGAATGCGTCTTCGACCTGCAGGCTCGAGAACGATAGCTACGTCTGCGCGCTCGGCGATTGTTCTCCGCCGTTCAAGGATTGCGACAACAACGGCTCGAACGGTTGCGAGACTCCGGTCACGACGAAAAATAATTGCGGCAACTGCAACAACCCATGCAATCCGCTTCCGTTTTGCGTCGTTCCTACGGACGGCGGCACGGCGGCGTGCTCGGCCAGTTGCCCAGGCGCGCCGTATCAAGATTGCTGCGCGAGCGGACCTTGCGCGACCAGCTCGGATCCCACGGGTGAGTGCGTGAACTTGCAGAAGGACCCGACCAACTGCGGAGCATGCGGCAAGTCGTGCGCGACGCAATTTCCACACGCGATCACCGACTGCAATGCGGGCGCCTGCGAGATCGTCTCGTGTAGCGCGGGCTACGACCTCTGCGGTGGCCAATGCGTGCTCGAATCGGACACGAGCTGCGGCACGTCGTGTGTAAACTGCACGCAATTACCGAGCACACCCGTGTGCCAGAGCGGCTCGTGCGTTTCGTGTCCCGGCTCGCAGGTCTATTGCGGGCCCGGCTCCGGCTGTCACGACGAAGATCAGAATCACTGCGGGCCTTCATGCACGGATTGCGGCGGCGGCACGTGCGACCTTGGGACGCACACGTGCACGGGCGGAACGAGCTGCACGGCGCCATCGATTGCGTGCACGGCTTCGTGCTGCGGCGGAGCCTGCATCGACCCGAGCAATCCGAAGACCTGCGGCGCCGACGGCACGATGACGTGTGGCACGTCCTGCGATCCGACCGACGCCGGATACCGATGCTGCACGGGCGCAGTCGGAGCGCTCGTCATTTCGCCTCCGCCGGGCGGCGTCACCGCCGGTGGTTATCATTGTGGCAAGACCCCGAACACGTGCCCGTGATGTCCAACCGAATTCTCAGCTTTCAATTCATCGCCAGCGCGCTGCTCGTGGCGATCGCCGCACACATGGCGTGGCACGATCCGAAATATCTTCCGCCGCTCCTCATCATCGGCGCGTTGGCGCTTGCGCCGACGTTTTTCGCGCGGAGACGCGTGCGGCGCATTTTGATGAGCGGTGATGTCGACCAAGTTCTCGGCACCTGGCAATCGTCGATGCATCGCCTTCGCCATCCGGAGACGATGACTCCCCTCATGATGGCGACGGCGTACGCTTCGTGCGGATGGATCGCGCAAGCACGGAGGGCGCTCGAGCGCGCGGTGAAAGGGCCGGCGTGGGATGCGGCCATCGAGCAGCGGCTCTTCATCGAGACTCTGCTCGACACGTTCGAAGGCGATCGCAGCGCGGCGCTCGAGAAAGCCGCGTCGCTCCAGAGCTTGCCGGTGCCGCGCGCTGCCGGAAAAATCGCGCGATCGCGCATCGTTCGCATGCGACGTGCGATGACCGCCGTGGCGCGTGCGTTCGCGCATCAGCCGAGCAAAGGCGACCTCGCCGTGCTCCG
Organism: Polyangiaceae bacterium; assembly: GCA_025934595.1. Lineage (GTDB taxonomy): Bacteria > Myxococcota_A > Polyangia > Polyangiales > Polyangiaceae > JAICXU01. Next base: position 1,905 of record JAICXU010000594.1, read on the forward strand.
CGCCGCTTCGAAGAGCTCACCTTTGATTCACTGGGCGACGCGATATGCCGCGGCCATCATCGCCGTCGATCGCGGTGACGTGCTCGCCGCGCGAAGCCTCATTGCGAATGCGCCTCCGTGGCCCGAAGAGAGCGCGTTTCGCTCCTTCGACGAGGAGCTTCGCGCGCGAACCGACACGAGGTGATATGTTGGCTGGCGCATGAGCGATCCCGCACGGGCGCGCATTTTGTACGCCGACGACGAAGAGGACGTGCGTGAAGTCTTCGCCGCGGTGTTCGCGGGCGATTTCGACGTCGTATGCGCCGCAGGCGGCGAGGAGGCGCTCGAGCAGCTCGCGCGAAGTCCGGGCTTCGACGTGCTCGTTTCGGACATGCGCATGGATCCGATGCGCGGATCCGAGCTCCTCGCGAAGGCCTACGAATCCTATCCCGACGTGCAGCGCATCTTGCTCACGGGCTATTCGGATCACGACGACCTCGCTGCGGCAGTGAATCTCGGCCACGTGTGGGCGTACGTGCAAAAGCCGTGGGACGCCGATCAATTGAAGCTCACGATCAAGCGCGCCGTGGAGGCGCGATCGCTCGAGAGCGAAAATCGGCGGCTCGTCAAAGAGCTGAAACAAGCGAATGCGAAGCTCTCGGACGACCTCGACACCGTGTCGCGCGTGGTCACGCCGCGGCCGCGTCTTCAAGTCGGTTCTCCGGCGATGGCGCGCGTGCTCGAGCAGGTGATCGCCGTCGCGGGAACGGATGCGAGCGTTTTGCTCTACGGCGAAACGGGCGTCGGAAAAGAATTGGTCGCCGCCGCGATCCACGAACGCAGCGCACGAAAGCGCGGCCGGTTCGTCGCGCAAAATCTCGCCGCGCTGCCGCCGGAGCTCATGACGAGCGAGCTCTTCGGCCACGTCCGCGGCGCGTTCACGGGCGCGCAAGCTTCACGTCGCGGTCTCTTCGAGCTCGCCGACGGCGGCACTCTTTTCCTCGACGAGATCGGCGAGGCTCCCCTGCCCTTGCAAGCGATGCTGCTCCGCGCGCTCGAATCGAGGGAAATTTGGCCGGTGGGAGGCAGCGAGCCGCGCCAAGTCGACTGCCGCATCATCGCGGCGACGAATCGCGATCTGCTCGCCGAAGCGCAGAACAACACGTTTCGTCTCGATCTTTATTATCGCCTCGTCGTCGCGCCGATCTTCATTCCGCCGCTCCGCGATCGACCGCAAGACGTGCGCGGGCTCGGCGCGCCGATGCTCGAAGCCGCCGCGCGTCGCATGGGACGCATGCTTCCTCGCGTGACCGACGCCGCGTGGGCCGCGCTCGAAAATCACACCTGGCCCGGCAACGTGCGCGAGCTCTCGAACGTGATGGAGCGCCTCGTCATTTATCACGCAGGCAAGGAGGTCGATGCCCCTGACCTCAACTTGCCGCAACAACAGCAACAGGTCGAAGAG
>JAICXU010000898.1 GCA_025934595.1 Polyangiaceae bacterium
CGGGGACCCGACCCGATTCGGCGGCCGCGGACGGCGACGCCGCCGCCTGACCGCTCATCGATGCCGGCACGTAACGAATCGCGGGCGTCGTCTCTTCATGCACGTCGACTTGCGACGGCGACGCTTGCTTCGGCGGCTCGGCCTCTCGAGTGTCCGGCGCAGAATCGGGCGGCGTCGCGTCCGGAGGCGGCGGCGGAAGATCTTGTCCGGTGCCCCACGTCGATTGCGGAGGCGATTGCGGAGCCGGCGGCTCGTCTTTCGTTTGCGCGAGCGCGAGCTGCGATAGGGAGAGGACCGCGATCGGAATCGAGAGTCGTAGCAGCGTCTTCATGATCAAAGCCCTTCCAAGAGAAGCCCGGAGTCGACGCGCGAGGTGGCGGTGTCCGGATTCAGACCATCGACGACGGTGATGCCGAACGCGCCCGATTCGTGCGTCGCGATCAGCGTGCGACCGCCGTCTCCGCGACCGATGTCGTAGACGTCCGTGATCGGTCGACTCAAGAGAAGCGGAATCGGATGAACGGTAGCGAACGAAACGGAAGCCAAATTGCCGGTGCCCGGTGAAAACGCCCACACGCGTTGGCCATCGTCGGAAACGACGAGCGACGCCGGTCCGATCGTCGTGAGAGGTGACGCGGTGAGATCGAGAAGGTTCAACACGTAGAATGCGCTCCCGCTCGATTCGAGCACCTTGAGCTACTTGTTCGGGTCGGGAACGGAGAGGACGCTCGACACGGCGCCCGTGATGTTGATCGTCTCGACGCTGCGATAGGGCGTGCCCGCCGTTTCACCGAGCGACCAAAACGCGACGCCTTCGGTGCCGTTGTCCGCTCCGTAGAGGAGCGCGACGTCACCGTTGCCGGGCGTGCCGACCTCCCCCGTCACGAGAGACAAATGCTCGTACGACGCCGGCAACGTGACGTCGGTCGTGATGCTCGTGTCCGGATCGACGAGCACCGCTTTGCCCGTGCTCGGAACGAGCGCCGCGAGACGAATGCCGCCATCGGTGCGCACGAACGCGATGTCGGAAGCGATGCCGCCGACGTCCGACAGATTGATCACGGGCGCGAAATCGTTGGGCGGGACCGGCGTTTGATCGGCGGGAACCCCGCCGAGCGTGAGCGTCACGACGTTCGAGTCGTTCGAGAGCCGGACACCGATGCGCGCATCTGCGTTGCTCGACGGATCGCCGTCGTCGATGACGACGCCCGCGGGATCGAGCGACTGCACGGAATCGCCGTTCGTGAGCCGCACCGTGATCTCCGGACGCGGCGTCGCATCGTGAAGGTGGTCGAGATCGAGGATCGACACGTCGAGGCTCGTCTCGACGACGAGGAGCCTCCGAGGCCCGCTCGGAAGCTGCAGCTCGGGTGAGAACGTGAGGCGCTGCGGCGTGCCGCCGAAGCTCCGAAGCGTGCGATCGATCGGCTGATCTTGCGGAGCTTGCGCCTTCAAATCGAAGAACACGATCTCGTTCGGATTCTGCACGAACGTCACGTGATCCGCGTCGCCCGCGTACGCGGCCACCCACTGGCCTTGCGGATCGATCGCGAGCGACGAGAGCGGCGTCGCGAGCCGATATTGATGCGACGTGAACGGCGCGCCGGCCGCGGCATGCTGAATCACCGTGAGCGACGGGAATTCGTCCTTGTCCGATTTGCGCGGTGTGTCGCCCGCGGAAAGAACGAAGAGCGTCTTCTTGTCGGCTGAAGCCTGCACGTTGACGACGTTGTGGCCGACCGTGATCGCTTGGCGATCGAGAGCTTGGTCTTGCTCGGCAGTCAGCATGATCGCGCGATGGGTGGCGTCGTCGACGAGCGCGACCGCGCTGTCCATTCCGTACGTCTTCGGCTGACCGATGCCCTCGTCCCAAATGGTCGGGCGATCCGTGCAAGCGGCGATCGAAATCACCGCAGGAAACAGCCAGAATAAGCGTGTATGTTGCACGTTATTTTCCTCCGTTGCTGCCGTCGACGATGCGCGCGGCGAGCTCGAAGCCCGTCAGCGTGCGCGCCTCTCCGCCGGCCAAGTCGATGAACGTGATGCGGCCTTCGGGATGCTCTTGCGCGACGTACGCGCGATTTGCGCCGGCCACGATTCCGACTGCGATCGGCGGGCTCGCGAGCGTGTAGCGATCGTAGGTGAGCTCCGGCATCTTCGCGATGTACGC
>JAICXU010000213.1 GCA_025934595.1 Polyangiaceae bacterium
CCCTCGTGCACGCGCGCGTCACATCAAAATGCCGACGTCGCGAAGGTGAATCACTACCACGAGTCTTTGTGGACGGGCGGCGGCTCGGTGCCGAACCTCATTCCGCACATTTATTTTCCCGAGCTCGGCATTCGCATCAAGCCGGTGCGTGAAATCGAGACGCGCGTGGGGATTGGCTTCTCGCTTTCCGGATTTTATTTTGGCGTGAGCGGAGACTACGGGATCGAGAAAAAGCCGGAAAAAGCCGCCGATCCGCAATCGGTCGAGGAGACGCCGAAGTAGCGTTTCGCGTCCGGCGCGTCCACGACTGACCGGGGCCGACGGAACGCGGCCGGCTCAGGTCGAGACGCAGTCTTTCTGCAAGCCGTGCGACAGCGAGCGTAGATCGCGAAGCGCTCGCTGGATTTTGTTCCGCCACTCCTCGTCGTGATCGTCAGTCGTCGTTCGCTCGTGCGCTCTTCGTTCGTTGCTCATGCGGCTATTCTCCAAATCGTTTCTGGACGCGCCGTTTCCTTTGCAAGCACGCGACCAGGGCACGAACCGCCGACACGCCGGAAAAATGGCTGCCGTTTTCGTCGCGATGGGTTCGCGTCCCGTGGCGAGAGTGACCCGCGCGCGTCATTTCGCTACACGACGAGCGCACGCCCTCCGTTCTACCGCGCGAGATACTGCGAATGTGCGAGGTGGTACGCCCGCTGCAAAGTCTCCGATCGAGAGAGCGAACGCTCGGAGGCAGTCCATGAGAGCCGAAACGACAGAAACGATTCACCGCCTTCTCGTATCGACCTCCTCGCGCGAGGCACCGCCTCCCGCGCGCATCTTCGCCGTCGGCATTTTTGCGGCGGTCGTCCTCTTCCTCACGTCCAGCTGCGCGGCGGTGACCGATATTTTCAAGGCGGGAGTTTGGGTCGGCATGCTCGGGGTCGTGGCGCTCTTCGTCCTCATCGGGGGGCTCGCCGCGCTTCTGTCGAAGTAACGGGTTTCAGGCAAATCGGGATCGACTACCTTTCGGTGGCCGATGCTGCTCACGCTACGCACGGGTCTGGTCGCTGCCGCAGGGTTCGTGGCTGCAGTGACGGTCTTTCTGTTCGTTTCGGTCGAGCTCACGGGAACGAACGAACGCATCGAGCACGGCACGATCGTCAAGCTCGCGATCGTCCAGATGCGTCTCGACGCGGCGTTGGCGGCAGACAACGCGACGAATTACGCGCTCACCGGCCGACACGATCGGATGCAGATGTACCAAGATGCGCGTGCGAGCTTCGGTGAGAACGTGGCGCGGGTTCGCGATCTCACGCGCGACAATCCGGTCCAACAAGCGGCGATTGACGGCATCGACTCGCGCATGCACGAGCGCTTGGCCGAATTCCAGGCCGTCGTCGATCAGCGCGACTTGCAGGGAAAAGACGCGGCGCTCGCTCTCATCGACCGACAAATTGGATCGCGAACGCTGGAGAATCGTGCCGCCATCCTCGGCATGCTCGCCGAAGAGGATCGGCTCACCGCTCTTCGTCGCGAGAGAGCGCGGCGGCTCGACGTCGCGGGAGTCGTCGCCGTCTCCGTGGCGAGCCTCTGCTTCGCGTTTTTGTTCGTGGCCGGGTGGAACGCGCGTCGCGCGGACGCGCAGTCTCGGCTCGTCGGCAACGCGAGGCGCGCGAAGCTCGAGGTCGAAAATGCCGCGTTGAACGAGCGCGCGAAGATCGCCGAGTTCCAGGAGCGCTTCATCGGCGTGCTCGGACACGATCTCCGCAACCCGCTCGGCGCGCTCGCCGTCGGCATCGATCTCTTGAAGAGCGCGGTTCCGAACGAGCAGCGCACGCTCGCGCGCATGGCTTCGAGCGCGCAGCGCATGTCGCGCATGATCGATCAGCTCCTCGACCTCACGCGCTCCCGGCTGGGAGGCGGCATCGAGCTCAAGATCGGACCGACCGATCTCGGCAAGCTCACGAACGAGATCGTCGACGAGCTGCGAGCGCAGCGCCACGACGCGATCGTGAATGTCCTCGCCGAGGGCGACTTGAACGGCGACTGGGATTCGGATCGTCTTGCGCAGGTGATCTCGAATCTCGTCGGCAATGCCATCCATCACGGCTCGGCGGACCATCCGATCGACATCGACCTCGAGGGCGACGAGAACGGCGTGAGCTTCTGCGTGCGCAATCGCGGCGCTCCGATCACGGCGACGCTGCAAAAAGTTCTCTTCGACCCGTTTCGTCGCGGCGAGCGCGAATCCAATTCGCAGAAGACGGCGGGGGTCGGTCTCGGCCTCTTCATTTCTCGCGAAATCATCGAAAAACATGGCGGACGTATCGACGTCAGCTCGACGGCGGAAGCGGGCACGATGTTTACATTTACGCTGCCGCGAGCATCTCAGCCGATCAGCAAGCTGGACGGATCCGACGAACTGACGTGAGATCGTCAGCGGATCGATGAAGCACACGCTCCTCGTCGTGGACGACGAAGAAGATTTGCGCGAGATGCTTCGTGACGCGCTCCAGCGTCGCGGCTTCGACGTCGTCACCGCAGGCAACGGTCTCGAGGCGCTCGCCGCCCTCGAAGGCATCGAGCATCTTTGCGCCGTGCTGCTCGATCTCATCATGCCGGAGATGAACGGCTGGGAATTTTTCGACGCCCTTCGCGCGCGTGCAGGATACGAGAGCGTTCCGGTGATCGTGACGACGTCGGCGACGAGCCGAGCCCCGACGAACGTCACGCGCGTGCTGCAAAAGCCGCTCAGCCTCGATCGCGTCGTCGCCGAAGTGCAGGGCCTCTGCGACGTGCAACCAGCTCCCTAAAAATTCCAGGGGCCGCGTTCTGTTGGAGGGCGTTCTGTTGTAAAACGGGGCGCATGAAGCGCCCCCTCACCGTCCTCTCGTCGCTCGTCGCGCTCACCCTCGCGTCTGCGGCTCACGCGCAAAATCTTTCGATTCCGTTCACGAAAACGCAGCTCAAAAATGGGCTCACGGTGATTCTCGCCGAAGATCACACCGTGCCGGTCGCGGTCGTGAACGTGACGTACGACGTGGGCTCGCGTTTCGAGCAACCGTCGCGCACGGGATTCGCGCATCTCTTCGAGCATCTCATGTTCATGGGCACGCGCCGCGCGCCGACGAAAATGTTCGACGCATGGATGGAGGCGGCGGGTGGCTGGAACAACGCGTGGACCAGCCAAGATCGCACCGACTACTACGACGTCGCGCCGTCGACGGCCTTGCCACTTCTCCTCTGGCTCGAGGCCGACCGCCTCCGCGATCTCGGACCGCTCATGACCGAGGAGAAGCTCAATGCCCAACGCGACGTCGTTCGAAACGAGCGCCGGCAGAACACCGAGAACACGCCGTACGGCATCGTCGAGCTCAGGTTGCCGGAGCTCCTCTATCCGAACGACCATCCGTATCATCACCCCGTCATCGGCTCGCACGAGGATCTCGAAGCTGCGACCGTGCCCGACGTGAAGAATTTCTTCGCGACGTATTACGACGTCGGGAACGCCTCGCTCGTCGTCGCGGGAGACTTCGATCCGAAGAGCACGATGGCCATGATCGACCGGTATTTCGGCTCGATCGTGAGTCGCGGTAAACCCACCGACCCGGGCGCGCCGAATTTCGATCCGAACAAAACGACGCTCACGCAGGTGGTGCGCGAGACGGTGGAAGACAAGGTCGAGCTCTCGAAGGTGGTCATGGCGTGGCAGTCGCCGAAGCATTTCGCGCCGGGCGACGCCGAGCTCGATCTCGCCGCGAGCCTCCTCGCGAAAGGGAAGGCGAGTCGGCTCTACAAGTCGCTCGTGTACGACAAGAAGATCGCGCAGGACGTCGAAGCGACGCAAGAGAGCGGCACGCTCGGCTCCCAATTCGTGATCGGCGTCCTCGCGCGTCCCGGTGTGAAGCTCGAGACGATCGAAGCCGCGATCGACAAAGAGCTCGATCTCGTCCGCAAGCATCCTGCGACGAAGGAGGAGCTCGAACGCGCGAAGAACCTGATCCAAACCGAGTTCGTCGACAGGCTGCAAGGCGTGCGTGATCGCGCCGCGCTCTTGAACGAGTATCAAGCGGAGGTCGGTGATCCCGGGTACGTCCAGAAAGACATGGATCGGTACGCGACCGCGACGCCCGAAGCGGTGCAAGCGGCGGTGCAAAAATTTCTTTTGCCGAACGCGCGCGTGATTTTGCGCGTGGTGCCGAAGGGCGAGAAGAAGACCGCGACCGAGACCAAGACCGAGGACAAGAACAAGAACAAGACCAAGACCAAGACCGAGGACAAGAAGAAGAGCACGCCCCAGGGAGCCTCGAAATGAAGCCGATTTCTGCTGTTTTTGCGATTTCGCTCCTCGCCGCTGGATGTGGTGGTGAGCCTCCGCCGGGGCCGGCTCCCGTGCATCCGATGATCACGGCGCCGACGGCGACCGCGACCGTCGCGCAAGACGTCGATCCTCTCGGTCCGCGTCCGACTCCCGGCATGCCGCCTCCTTTCGTTCCGCCGACGCCCGTCGTCTATCAAGCGACGAACGGGATCACGGTATGGCTCGTCGAGCGGCACACGCTGCTGGTCGTCGCCGTCACGCTCGTCGTGCCTTCGGGGTCCGCCGCCGATCCCGCGGACAAAGGTGGCGTTGCATTTCAAACCGCGAACATGCTCGACGAGGGCGCGGGGAAATACGACGCGCTCGGCCTCGCACGTGCCATCGACGGTATCGGCGCCAAGCTCCACACGGGCGCGAACGCGGATTTTTCGACCGCGTCACTCGTTCTCTTGAAGCGAAATCTTGCGGCGGGCTTGTCGCTCCTCGGCGACGTCGTCGCGCGCCCGAAATTTCCCGATGCCGAATGGAAGCGTCAATCCACGTTGTGGATGAACGATCTGAAAGAGCGCGCGAGCGATCCGCAGCAGGTCGCGCACGTGCTCTATCGGACGGCGGTTTACGGACCGGGGCATCCGTACGGTCATCCTGTCGATGGCACGACGGCGAGCGCGAAAAAAGTCAGCCTGCAGGATTTGAAGGCATTTTACGCGAAAGAATGGCGGGCCGATCGCGCCGTCGCCGTCGTCGTGGGCGACATCACGAAAGACGAGCTCGCGCCGATGCTCGACTCCGCGTTCGGATCGTGGAAACCGCCGGCCACGCCGCCGCCGGCGCCCATCGCGCCGCAAGGCAACAAGCCCACGCCCACGCGCGTCGTGCTCGTCGATCGCCAGGGCGCGCCGCAGTCCGTGATCGCGATCGCGAAATTCGGCGTGGAGGCAGCGAACACGACCTCGCCGCTCCTCGGTCGGGTGAACCTCGCGATCGGAGGATCGTTCACGTCGCGATTGAACGAAGATTTACGCGAAACGCACGGCTGGAGCTACGGCGCGTTTTCTCAGGTCCTGCGAAGTCGCGGAGTCGGAGAAATCGTCGCATCGTCATCGGTCGTCACGGACAAGAGCGGCGATGCGTTGAAGGCGATGATCGCGGACATGAAGACGTTCGCCGACAAGGGATTCACCGGCGACGAGGTCGCGAAGACGCAATCGCAAACGCGCGCCGATCTCGTGGGCGATTACGAAGAGGTCGAGAAGGTCGCATCGCTGCTCGCGAGCGACGCGGCCATGGCTCTCGGTCCCGACTACGAGGCGAAGGCGAGCCTCGCGCGAGACCACATGAAGAAGGCCGATCTCGACAACCTGGCGAAGCTCTATTTTCAACCCGCCGACGACGTCGTCATCTTGGTGGGCCCGAAAGACGTTCTTTTGCCCGCGATCCAAAGCGCCGGTTTGCCCCCGCCCGAGCTCTGCGACGCGGATGGAAACGCGCTAGCCTCACCGAAGTGAACGCCGAAGACGACGACACTCTTTTCTGTTTGTCCTGCGGCAAGGTCGTCATTCAAGACGTGGCCCCGGCCGAAGGCGTGGACGTGTGCCGTTGTCACAGAGCCGAGCCGAGCTCCGCGGGTTCCGTGCTGTGTCCTTCGTGTGGAGGGTCGCTCGCGATCGGCGCGCGCGCTTGTCCGTTCTGTCATTCGACGGTGGCCACCCAACGTTGCGGCGCATGTCTCGCGTGGAACCTCGCCGACGCGCATCATTGTCACGAGTGCGGCGCCGAGCTCGCGCTCACGTCCGATTCGAAATCGGCTGAAAAAACCGGCAAATCGTGTCCTCGCTGCGCGGGCAAGCTCGTCGCTCGACGTTATCTCGACTTGCGCGTTTCGGAATGCGACGCGTGCGGCGG
>JAICXU010001001.1 GCA_025934595.1 Polyangiaceae bacterium
GAGCCCGTAAATCGGCTCGTCGGATTTGATCGTGTGACCGCCGACGATGTCGATGCCGGCTTCTTTCGCTTTCTCCGCGCCGCCGCGCAAAATTTCCGCGAGCACCTCCGCGTCGAGCGTTTCGTCCGGAAAGCCGACGAGGTTCAGCGCCGTCACGGGCTTTCCGCCCATTGCGTACACGTCGGAGAGCGCATTGGCGGCGGCGACCGCGCCGAACTCGTAGGGATCGTCTACGATGGGCGTGAAGAAATCGGTCGTGAGCACGAGCGCGAGATCGTCGGTCAGCTTGTAGATCGCGGCGTCGTCGGCCGTGTTGCTTCCGACGATCACGTTGGGATCGGTCACCTTCGGAAGTCGACCGAGTAAGGGCATGAGATATCCCGGCGGTTGCTTCGCTGCGCAACCGGCGCGCTTCGCGATTTTCGTGAGTCGTACGGTCATGAGACGACGAGACCTCCGAGAGTGGCAATGAGGGCGACCGACGCGCCGAGAGCGAGCGCGAGACGTGGCCGCGTTTCGCGACCGAGCACGAGAAGCGACGGCAGATTCACGATCGGGCCCGCAACGAGGACGGCGAGCGCAGCGCCGGGCGCGCCCATGTGCAGCAAAATGAGAGCGATCGGGATTTCGAAGAAAGTGGGTAGAGCAACGAGCACTGCGACGAGCGCGACGAAGACGATGCCGGCAACCGCACCGAGCTCGCTCGTGCGCGCGATGTAGGGAAGCGCAAACGCGCCGCCGACCACGCCCACGAGAATGAGAGGCAAAGTTACGAGCGTGAGATAACCGAGGCTCCGCAGGAATCGCTCGATGAAGCTTGCGGGTGTCGAGGGCTCGGGATCGTTCGCAGCGCACGCTTCCTTCGCTCGTGCACCGACATCCATGTTTCCGAGCAGCGGCGCCATGCCGAACACGATGACGACGGCGCACGCCGCACGGGCGGCCGCGATTTTTACGGGAAAGAGCGCGAAGGTGAGCGCGAGCGCGGCGAGATTCAACCCCGGCGAGCCGAGCATGACGGCGAGCGAAGAGGAGAGCTTCGCGCCGCGCTCATACAGGCCGGTGAAGATCGGCGTGATACAACAGGAGCACAGCATCAGCGGCGCGGCGACGATGCCGCCGAGGACTGCGCCACGCCAGCCGCGCTGACCGAGCCCGCGCGCGATCCATGCGGGCGGGAGCGCAGCGCGAACGATCGCACCGATCACGATGCCGTACGCGAGCGCGGGCCAAATTTTACCGAAGTACGTGAGGGTCGCCGCGAAGCGACCGCCGGACATCAAGATGTCCGGATTCACGGAGAGGTGCCCGGTCGATTGCACGCCGCCCCAGGCCCGCAGGGACCCGCTCCACTTGTAATAGAAGAGGGCGGAGACGGCGGTCGCGAGCGCTACGACGGCGGCAGCGTGTGCGGGTCGCGTCTCTCGCGGCGTGGTCATCGGGCTCGACGCTGTGGTCATCGCGCTGAACTTTACCGCAACTTCACGCGAGATGAAGCGCCGCAAGCACGCTACGCCAGGCGTCGCGTTCCGTCGCAGGAGCGAAGAGGTGACGTCGCGCGTTCGTTTGCGTGACGAGCCGGTCGTAAAACGCGCGCTCGTTTTCGGCCCGTAGAAGGAGCGTGGTGAGCGCGGCCGTATCGCGAACGGTGAAGAAGCCTTCGTACGCCTCGCCGAGAGCCGCCACGCATGCAGGAATGCGGGATGCGACGACCGGCGTCCCCGAGACGATGGCCTCGCCGAGCACGTTCGCGCCGCCCTCCATTTCGCTCGTGAGCACGAGGAGGCTCGCACGGGCGATGAGCTCGAGCGCTTTCTCTTGCGCGACCTCGCCCTCCCATTCGTAGCGCGGATTCTCGTCAGCCTCGCGGGTGAGCGCGCGGGCGAGCTCCTCGCTGAGC
>JAICXU010001098.1 GCA_025934595.1 Polyangiaceae bacterium
AGGAGCGCCACGAAAAAGAGAGGAGCGAGCGCGCGAAACGTCACATGCGCATTGACGCACGGACCGGCCAATCACGGCCAAAATCCAGGCTATTTCGATTTTGCGGATTTCGCGGGCTCGCCTTTTTTCGGCGAGGCTTGCTTGCTGATCGCGCTTACGGAAGTCACCGCGCCGCCGGCATCACGCGGCACGTTCAGAGTCCACGGCCCGAGCACCAAGCTCACCGCCGCGCCCGACGGCGCGAGCTGCACGTTTTGTGCGACGACGGTTTCGCTCGTCCCATCGCTCTTCGTTTTGCCGACCGCGAGCGCGAGCCCGGATCCCGAGGCTGGCGAAGCTGCCTTCACCGCGAGCACGCCCAGCGCATCGCTGAACAGCGCGGCGGGCTCGGCATGATTCGCGCGGAAGCGATTGCGCGCGATGTCGAATGCACCGCGCGCATCGAGCACGACGAGCTCGACGGCCTGCGCGAGCGTCGCGCTGGCGTCCGCCGAAGCAGGCGACGTGGCCGTGAGCTTTCCGAGCGGCATCTTGGCGTCGATCGCGGCGCGTGCGTCGCGCGTGGCTTGCAGCGCGAGGTCGCCTCGATTTTCGAGCGCGTGCCGGACCGTGCAAACCGCCATTTTTTTCGTGAGATCAGCAATCGTAGCGTCGACCTTCGCGACGCCGTCGGGCAAAGCCGTCGCGAGATCTTCGGGGAGCTGATCGATCACGGGTCCCGCATTCGCGAGCGAGCTCTTCACCGCGAGCACTTCTTTTTTGCTCGTGAACGTCGCCTTGTCGTCGCCGAAAAAAACTCCGGCGATGGCGGCGCGACCGGCCGGCATGCGCAGGAAAATGTCGCGCGCGGCTTCGATGCGTGCGTCGGACGCTTTCGAATCGTCGAGCGGTAGAACGCCGAGCTCGAGAAAGAACGAACGACGCGCGCCCGTGAGCCCGAGCTTTTCGGCCGCATCGACGCGGAACGTCGGTGAGTCGTTCATCATGTCGAGGAGCGCGAGCTCGGCTTGCGCACGCACCTTCGAGGCGGTCACGGAGAGCTGTGCGTCGTTCTTCAGCCATTTGGGATGCGTCGCGAGCGAGTCGCCGATCGCTTTCGCCGCCTCGTCGTAAGTCGCCGGCGAAATGCCGCTCTCGGGCGGGCCGCCGACGCCGCGTTTCGGACCCGCCGCCGCGATCTCTTGATCGAGGAACGCATAGATGCGCGTCACCTCGGCCACGCCCTCGGCATGCGCGTCGAAATCGCCTTCATTTTTCGCCATTACGTCGTTCACGCGCGCAAGGAGCGCGCGCGTCGTCGCGAGCGCCAACACCGAGCGCGACGGGAGCGATTGACCGCCGAAGAGCAGCGTTTTGACGAACGCCGCGCGCTGCGGCGTGAACGCCACGCTGCCCATCGCCGCCGACAACGCTTGCGCGGATTCGTCCGCCGTCAAATCCGGACGGGCCGCGAGCGCACGCACTTGCGCCGCATCGCCCGCGCGAGCACTCGCATAAAATGCACGAACCTGCGCAGCTTCCGCCGGCGTGAGCGAAGCGTTCGCCACGCACGGCATGAGAAGGAGGCACGACGAAAGAACGAATGCTGCGCCTCGGGCTTTCATGCTCAAGCTTCGGCGCTGTTTTCCGTCTCG
>JAICXU010000274.1 GCA_025934595.1 Polyangiaceae bacterium
CAAGAAGGCGCCCAACTTGGGGACATCGACGGGCGCCTATCTGCTCGGCCTCATGCCGCCGGAGTTGATCCAGAAGCTCGGCGTCGACATTCCGGTGATGCGCCGCGACCCTCATTATTTTTTGCCGACGACGCAAGGCAACCGACATCTCTTGCTCGGAGCGAGCGCGGAGAAGAATCGCGCGAGCCTGGAGTCGTTCTTCTCGAAAGCCGACGCCGACGCGAACGACGCGATGCAAAAAGAGATCGGCGAGATCCGCGACGACGTCGCGCCGACCTGGCTCGAGGAGCCGCTTTCGATCGAGGAAACGGCCGAAAAATACGTGCGATCTGCACATAAAAAAACCTTCGTCGACTTGTGTCGAAAGCCCGTCTCTCACTACATCGATCGCTTCGGATTCAAGAGTGACCTCGTACGCGCGATGTACGCCGTCACCGACGGCTTCTCCGGTCTCTTCGGATCCTGGGACACGCCTGGCACCGGGATGAATTTTCTCGTGCACAACATGTGTCGGCTGCCGAACGCGGGCGGAACGTGGATGATCGTGAAAGGCGGCATGGGAACCGTGAGCGGCGCGTTCGCCGACGCGGCGAAGAAAGCCGGCGCGACGATCGAGACCTCCGCGGGCGTGGAAAAAATTCTGCGGAATGGAAACCAAGCGACCGGCGTGCTCTTGAAAGACGGGCGCGAGATCGGAGCGAAGACCATCGTCGTCAACGCCGACCCGTTCCGGTTGCAGAGCATGCTCGGCCGCAGCGAATTACCTGCAGAATACAACAAACGCATCGACGGCTATCGCAAAGACGGCTCGACGATGAAAGTGAACATGGCTCTCAAGGGCCTGCCGAAGTTCAAGTGCCTGCCGGAAGATCGCGGGCAGTTCCAGACGACCATCCATCTCTTGCCAGAAGAGAAAGACGTCATCGCATCGCTCCAAAATGGCTTCGCCGACGTACAGGCCGGCCGGCTCGCGGAGTTTCCGACCATCGAGTGGTACATCCACACGACGGTCGACAAATCCCTGCAGGACGAGGACGGCCATCACAACTCCGCGCTCTTCGTGCAGTGGGTGCCATTCGAGATCGCCGGCTCGTCGTGGGAAAAAGAGGAAGAGAAGTACGTGAAGCACCTCCTCTCGATCTGCGATCGATTCGCGCCCGGCACGAGCGATCTCGTCGTCGACACGTTTCCCCTGCATCCGAGAAAAATCGAAGAGCACTTCGGCATCACGCGCGGCCACATTCATCACGTCGACAACGCGTTCGGATTTTCGGATCGCCTGCCCTACAAGACGCCGGTGGGCGGCGTGTATTCGTGCAGCGCGGGATGTCACCCGGCGGGCAGCGTCATCGGCGCCGCCGGCCACAACGCCGCGATGCGCGTGTTGAAGGACCTCGGGAAATAGGACGCCGAGCTCGAATGACGCTTCGCTAGCGCACGAGCGTAAATGCGATTCCGTTCGGCGTGAGGCCGAGCGCGGCCGTCGCTTGCGAATGGGACGACGCTGCGTTCGTGATCAAGAGCACGCCTCCGAGCGCGCCGAACGCAATCGCACCACCCCACAATGCATACGTCCACGTGCGCCATTTTTGCGCGTCGTCGTGGGCCGCTGCATCGGATTGGCCGCTCGCCTCGAAGGTGGAGCGTGCGCCGGAAAATTCCGAGTACGTGATTGCGCCGCCGACTCCGAGCGCGGCGGCCGCGCCGATCGAGATCCACCCGCCGAGCGGAAATGGCTTTTTTTGCGGCACGGGAGCGGGCTGCACGATGATTTGTTTTTTCGGCTCGACGTCGGGAAAGGAGACGTCGAGCTTCGCGCCGGCGCGCGTCACGGTGACTCTTCGAGAGACGTCGCTGCCGTCGCTGCGAATCACGTGGATGTCTTGCGGGCCCGGCGCGAGATAGATCGCCGCCGGAACGGTGCCGCGATCGATGCCGCGCACGGAGATGCTCGCGCCGCGTGGTGCATGCACGACGACGACGCCGAGCGGCGCAGCAAGGCTCGCGAGATGGGCGCGTGCATAGTCGCGATCACTGTCGGCGAGCTCACCATCGAGCGCGCGGGCAAACGAGTCGGCGGCGCGCTCGTTCTCGCCTGCCGCTTCCCACGCTCGACCGGCATCGTAGATCGCCGCCGCTTTCGGAACGCGTCGATACGCTTCGTTGAACGCGAGCGCCGCGGCGCGATACTCGCCGCGATCGTACGCAGCGCGTCCCGCTCGAAAAAATTGCGCGGCGACGGTCGCCGCATCTTGGCTTTCTTGGGCGCGAGCAGCCGGACCCGCGCCGAGCAGCGCGCAGGCGAAGAGGACAGCGCGAGCTCTCATTCGTACGGGCTCGACGCGAGGGGCTTCGCGACCGGCGTCGTCGAGGTCGGCGCCGTCGACGTGGACGGCGGCTTCGTGGTCACTGCTGCTCCCGTGTGATGTTTGTGTCCGAGGGGCTTCGAGGAAGGCGCCGGCGTCACATCCACCATCGTAGACGCGCTCGGTAGGGGAGTCGATGCGGAGGTCGAAGGCGAAGGCGATGTCGAAGCCGAGGTCGAGGTCGCGGTGGAGGTCGAAGTCGAGGTCGAAGTCGTCGCGGTCGACGCTGACGTCGCGGTCGATCGGCGATCTCGCTTTAGGAGAATGAAGAGCGTGGCGAGCGCTGCGATCGCGAGGAGCGCTAAAAATGACCTATTTTTCCGCTTCGGAACCACGACTACGCCGCTCGGCGCGACCGAGTCGAGCAGCGTTCCGTGGGGCGGAGGCGGTTCGCTCACGGAAAGCGCGCGCAGGTCTCTCTGGAGCGCGAGCTCCTCGCGACGCTCGCGAAGACGCGCACCGGAAATCATTTCGACGTGGTCGGCGACGATGGCTGCGTCCGCGAGCTCACAGTCGCACGACGCTACGAGCGCTTGCGCGAAGGCCTCGGCGGTCGGAAATCGACGATCGCGATCGAGCGACAACGCTCCCGCGACCGTGTCGTCGAGCGCGGGCGGAATGTCGGGCACGACGCTGCTCAATCGCTCCGGCGCCTTCGTCGCGGCTTGCACGAGGGTCGCGATCGGATCTCCGCCGGGTGGATACAAGCGACGACCTGCGAGCGCTTCCCACGCGACGACCCCCGCCGCCCAAATGTCGGCGCGCCGGTCGACCCCCTGCCCGCGCACTTGCTCCGGCGCCATGTAGCCGGTCTTCCCTTTGAGCGTTCCCGTTGCCGTGTAGCTCGTTCGCGTCTCGGCCTTTGCGACGCCGAAATCCGTGAGGCGCGCGACGCCGTCGAGGCCGACCAAAATATTCTGCGGCGTGAAGTCGCGATGGACGAGGCCCGCGTTGCGCCCGTTGTCGTCGCGAACCTCGTGCGCGGCATGGAGACCTTGGAGCGCGTCGACGAGAATGCGGAGGGCGACGTCGCGCGGCAAGCGCACTCCCGTCTTCATCGAATGCTTCACGAGCGCCGACAGCGTGTCGCCCTCTACGTATTCCATGACCAGGAACACACCATGGGGATCGTCCTCGACATCCAACACCTGCACGACGTTCGGATGTCGGATTCGCGCTGCGAGCTTCGCTTCTTCGATCAGCTCGGCGGCCCAACCCGCCTGATCACGGAGATGGGCGTGGGTGAGCTTCAGCGCCACGTTGCGCTCGAAATCCCCTGCCCCGCGCTTTCGCGCGAGGAAAACCGACGCCATGCCGCCGTTCGCGATCCTCAGCAGCAGCTCGTAAGGACCTACGCGCCGCGGGCTCTCCGCATCGCGCGCCACGGGCTCTCCATTCGACGCCACTTCCCTAGAATGGTCGCACGCCGTCATGCCTGGCACAATGCCACCTCGCATGTCTCGATCACGACGCACCGTACGCGCAGCGGGCCTCGCTGTGGCTTTCGCTTGCGCGGCGCTCGTGGCGTGCAGCGCGTTCGATCTCGGAGACGTCGTCTCGAATTCCGATGAAGGTAACGGCGATGGATCTGCGAACGACGGCGACGCGGCATCGGATGCAGGTTCGAGCGCGGACGGTCCCGGACCTTGCGTCCCTGGCGGGGATCCGTGCAACTGCTTGGAAGCTCCGCTCACGATCTCGCCGCCACCCAACGGCACCGGGGGGACCATCGCCGTCATCGGCGACACCGTGTACTTCACGCTGACCGCGGTCGGTGGCTCGGGAAGCAATCCTCTCATGGTGAGCGCACCGATCACCGGCCTCGGCGACGGCGGCGCGCTCACGCACGTGATCAAGGTCTCACCGATAGGATCCGACTTCGTCATCGGACAAAGTTGGTTCTACTTCCGCTACGTAGCCGCTCCCGTTGCAGTGGCATTTGCGCCGGTGAGCAGCGTGAACGCGAACGTGAGCTCGTACTTCGGTCCGCTCGTGCACACGCCCGGTGACATGACCGTCGACTCCACACGCATCATTTTCGGCGGAAGCGACGGCGCGATCTGCGCGATCCCGATCGGAGCCGACGCAGGCCCAGTCGGCGTCGACGACGCAGGTTGCGGAGGCGCCATCGTCGTGCCGCCGCGCGCCGGGGGACCCAACACCTTTCAAGTCGCCGCGAACGACACCACGGTCTATCAATCTGCCAACGGTCACATTTATGACGCACCCCAATCTACTGGTGTGCTCTCCCAACTCCTCGTTCATCCGAACGCTAGCTTCGGAGGCATGACCGACGATCGCGGGCGTCTTTTCTGGGCCGAGGTCACCGGCGACGCCGGATCCCTTTGGTCGGCCGACGATCGCGATGGTGCCGCGTCCGACATCGTGCCGTCGGCTCTCGACGGTGCGTTGCTCGCCGCGACGTTCACGGTGGACGCGGACGGGATCTACTGGAGCCAATTCAGCTACACGAAAATTTGGGCCGCCGCTCGTGATGGCTCGAAGCGGACGCTCGTCGCTTGCGAGCCTGGAGTCGCGTCGATCGCCACCGACGCCAATTTCATCTATTGGCTCACGTCGAACGGCGGCGTGCGCAGGATCGCCAAACCGCCTTTGAAATAAGCGTATTTCTTTACTTCAGCCGCGCGCGGAGCTTTTGGAAGTAGCGATGACCGATGCCGCTCGCGGCTGCCGCACGTGAAATATTTCCGCCGTGCGCTTCGACGATGCGCTCCACGTAGCGGCGCTCGAACTCTTCCACGATCTGCTGGCGCGCGCGCGGAAGCGGAAGACCCTGCGAGAGGATTTCGTCGACGATGTCCCCGCTCGGTTTGTCGGTGTGACCCTCGGCCGCAGCCCACGGCGTGGCCGGCATGATGTCGCCGAGAGCAATTTGGCGCGACACCGCGTTGTAGAGCTCACGCACGTTGCCCGGCCACGAATAGGCTTCGTACCGCTGGGCGAGATCATGAGGGAGCTTGTCGTTGGCGCCCCCGAGATCTCTCCAGAAGTGTTGCGCGAGAACCGTGATGTCGCCGCGGCGTTGACGAAGCGGTGGTAGCTCGATGCGCGCGACGGCGAGACGAAAAAAGAGGTCGTCGCGAAAACGGCCGGCGACGACCTCACGATCGAGATCACG
>JAICXU010000373.1 GCA_025934595.1 Polyangiaceae bacterium
GAAAGAGTTTCTGCGTTTCGCTTCGACAATCTTCGCTGGTACGCCGCTGAGCGAGATCCCTACGAGACGTCGAAGGTCGCCTACCAAACGAAGCGCGATTGCAGCGTGGATCCCACGAAGACAATCCTCGCTTGGGTAATCGGGTTCGGGACGCGGAATCGTTACTGAGCGCGCGGCATCGCTCGAGCTCTCTCGGTCTTCTGAGGACTATGAGACACTCGTCCCCTCACGCGCGACGAGCGAAGCCCGAAGACTGGTGCCGCCGTAGGGGCTGCGAGATATGTTTGAGGCGCCCGCCGGCGCCCAGATGAAATGCGCGAGGTGTGGCGCCGCGGCCGCCGAGCTCCACGCAGCCCCGGAGGTGATGCCGGCTTCGCGCGAAGCGGCGATGAACAACGCGGATGCGCTGTGCGTGACGACACCGCTGGAGCACATCGCGTGGTCTACTCTGCTCATCATGGCCGACGATTTCGATCCCACGGACGGCTGCTTCGTAATCGCTGCGCCACGCGAGGATGCGCCGCGGATCGAGGCGGAGATGAGCGGTCACGAACCTCCCCCGGGAGCGATCTTCGTGCGCGAAGTGCTTGTCGAGGATTTCGCCATGCTCCAATGTCTCCTTGCAGGGACGGACCCGAACGCGCCGTGGGAACCGAGGCGCACGCGCTACAACCCCTTCACACGCAGCCAGCAGATCCAGCCGCGTTGGGAAGTGGTGAATGAGACGTGGCAATGCGTGGTCGGCGGTGTCTGGCGCACGATGGCGGATGTCGGCAAGCTCGCCGCGGCGGGCGATCTGCAAACCTACTCGGCGCTCGTCCTCCTCGTTCCCGATGATCTGTCGCGCGCGCTCACCGAGCAGCGCTCTCCCGATCTCGCGCAGCGCTGGCGAAGCGCGATGCCGGAAGGCGGCGAACCAGACGTCGAAGCCGCGCTCGATGCGCTCGTTGCAGCCGTGCGTCGCGCCTCAGAAACGGGCCATTCCGTTTTCGTCATCCAAGTGCAGTGAGCGCGACGGCGTCATTCCAACCCCGAAGCAGATCTCTGGAATGGATCTACCACCTCCCTCGTGCGAGCGACCTCCAGGATCAAAGCATGATCTGAAGGGCCACCCCGAATCCTCGATCTTGCGCTGCCCGGAGAATGCTGCGGAGCTGGAGCAGGGTGCTCACGAGATACGTCACGAGCCGATCGTCGTCGGCAGCCCCCGCGCCGTAGACGTTCTCGACGCGGCGAGTGAACGGATTCATGCGCTCCTCGCCACCGCGCAGGATGCCGCGAACCGTGCTGTCGAATGGCTCGAACGAACCATCGAACCAGACACGTAGATCGCGGCAAAGGAGATCGCCGCGTAGCGATCATCGCCCTCAATCTTGACGACATCGATGCGCTTCGGCGCGCTTGGCAACTCGACACGAGCAGGCCAAGCTGAAAGAAAGGTACTGACGCATGCGAAAGGAATACGCCCTCGAAGGACCGGGACGACCGAACCCCTATGCGAAACGCATGGGTGCTTCCGGTCGGAAAAAGGTCATCGAGCGTTTTCTCGCATCCGAGCATCTCGTCCGGCTCGATGACGAGATCGCGAAGGCGTTCCCGTCGAATGAGGCCGTGAACGAAGCGCTGCGCTTGGTGCTGAAGCTTCGCAACATCGCCCCGCGGCCGCCGAAGAAAGCAACCAACGGTGAACGTCGTCGTCGCGCGAATTCGCGCTGATCGAATAAAGGAAACGTCGTGCAGCGTAGGCAACGAGCCGCTAGCTCGCGCCTCAACACGCCGGTAGAATTAGAATCATCAGCGCCCGAAGGGCCACGCGCCATGAAGCGAAGAGTTACGAAAGCCGATGAACCGTCGAAGGCCTCGTTGAAAGAGATGCCCGAGCTTACTGCCGAGCAGCTCGCGAACGCGCGCCGCAATCGGCATGTGGAGCGTGCTCGTAGATCGCTCGAGATCGTGGTGCTCGACAAAAAATTGGTGAAAAAGCTGGGCGGCCCGACGGCCGTGCATCGCATTCTGCAAGCGCTCGCAGAGTCACTCGAACGTCCGAAGAAGAAACGGCGCGCAGCGTAGGACAACAGGGGCGAGCTAGCGCCTCAACACGCTCGTTCGATTGGGGCGCGAGCGGACGCCGAGTAGACCACCCCGAACGAGACGAGGGCGAGTGCCATCGCGCGCATCCGTGGAATGGTGACATCGCGATGGAATCTCGGCCACGATCCATCGGCCACGCTTCCAATCGCGGCGGGGTTCGCTAGCGTCCGGGGTCGCCCTTGCACACCGGAGGCACGCAATCTCGATCATCGAAGATGAGCGATACGTACTCGCTCGCCGAGCTCGTCTCCACGACGATCGTGTGCACGGTGCTCGGCACGTTGGGGCATCCACAACCGCCACCTCGCGGGCAGTCGCAGCCCGCGTCCGCGCCGTCGAATGTGACGTTCCAGGGCGCGGCCGTCTCCGAATAATCCTTCTCGCTCACTTGGCCCGGCCCGGCGCCGAAGTCGTTGCGCGTGCCGAGCTCTTTCCACAACGAAGAGACGTCGATCGTGATGCGCGACGACGGCCCCGGCGTCACGATGTCGCACGAAAACGGAGCGGTCTCTCGGAGGTGATCGCTCTCGCACGTCGCCGGACCGTCCTGCGTGTAGCAGAGACCACGCGCGCTGCACACGCTGCCGAGGTCGTACCATCCTGGGCACGTGTCCTCGGGACAGTTGCCGGAGCACGCGACGATGACGGCGAGCGCGGCGCCGGACACGAAGAGAGCCGCGCGGCCGAGAAGTGAAGCGCGCATCCTTTAGTATTCGACAAATCGGCATCGACGCACGATCGCGGCGACGCCGGGCTCACGGGCGGACCGTCACTGACCGCTCAGAACCTTCTCGAGTGGAATGAGCTCGCCGCGATCGGCCTCTTCGATGGATTCACGAAGCGCGGCGATTTGTGGCTCGTCGAGATCGAACATGTCATCACCCGCCGCCGCGATGACGGCGACCTCCGCGCCTTCGGGAAGCGGCTCGTCGGTGACGATCTGGCCATGTTGAACGCGGCCGTGGATCACTTTCATGACCGAATGAATGTAGCACGGCGACGAACGAGGGCGCTCGCGTCGTGAGCGCCGAGACCAAAAAAGACGTCGAGGCTTTTCTGGATTCGAGGTCGGTGAACGATGCGCTCCGGAAAGTGCAAGCAGTGTGATTCGACGCACGATTGCGGCGAGGGCGGGCTCACGTGCATGATGCTCACCGGTTTGAGCTCGGGCGTGTGTCAGTAAGATTCCTTCCGGGCTCTCTTCCCCCTGCATGACGAACGTTACGAAGCCACGATCAAAGGGCGGCTGGCTCGCGCGTGTTCTGGTGAGGATTCTGCTCGCCGGGTCTCTCATCGCATGTGGAGGAGCGCCGCCGCCCGCAACTCCGATTTCGGTGCAGCCCACGGTGACGGCGGACCGCGTTCCGGAAACGTTCGACTACTTCTTCGGAACCGATCCGGAAAGCTTCATCGCGGCCGCGAACGAACGATTGAGCCCGACGAAGCTACCGGCTCCCGCGCACGCGGCGATCCACACGCAAGCCGAACGCGGTTATCGAATGCTTTTGCGGTTCCAAGGCTGGTCGGTCGGCCGTGATCTCTTCGCGGAGAAAATTCGCGGCGGTCTCGTAGGCGTCATCGTGCCGCGCTCGTCCGAGGGACATCTGATTGTTCCGGTCGAGTGGATGCGCCGTGTGATCTCGATAGGCTTCGCAGACCCTTTGGCGATGCATGACTGGTATGTGGCGATGATCGAGCGTGTCGCCACGGTGGGGAAAGCGAGCGGCATCGCCGTGCTTCACAATGGTGATGCGATGGGCATCGAGATCGATCTCACGCGCGTCCAGCAAACCTCGGACTGTGAGCTCGTCGTTCACCGCAAGGCCCTCCACGCGGGGGAGTATCGAGTCGAAGAGTGGGGGCCGCGAATCGATGGTGAGGCGGTCTCACTCGGAACGATGAACGGTCACGATGGAATCAGCATGGAAGATCTTTTGCGCGAACAGCTCGTCCCGCAAAAGCGGTAAACGAGCGAAGCCCGAAGACCGCGACTCGGGTCACTAGCCCGCGATGCTCGCGATGGACCGAAGGAGCAGAGACATCGCGTCCTCTTCCACGGGCGCGCAGGAAATGTTCATTCTGCGACGAACATCTCGTCACGCCAAATGGATCGGGCCGCGCCGTGAACGAGATCTAGCCGGTCACTTCGCTTGGGCGGCTTTGGTCTGCGCGCGTGCTGCGAGCCCGAACGTCTTGAAAAGCCACCGCGGAACCGCCGCTGTGAACGCGTACGTTTTTCCGTCGACCTCGAGTGTGCAAGCAGGGCTCGCGAGCGGCGCCTTCTCGAGGCCTCCGAGAGCGACGGCAAAGGCACATTTTCCACCGAATTCGAGAGAGGCGTCATCGGCCATGGGAGTCTCCTGACAGATACAGCGCCCAGCCATCGTACGCGGTGAGCGTCATCCGCGGGTTTGCCTTTCGAGCAACGCGCCGTTCCGGGACGTCAAGCGAGCGATCGATGACCCTTGCCGCAAAAGCGCTTCGGTCGCTTCGTGCGATGCGGCTGAGTCTCAGCGATAGAAGCTCTTGGTGATACGGTTCGACCGTGGCGACGATTCGCTTCC
>JAICXU010001151.1 GCA_025934595.1 Polyangiaceae bacterium
ATTCACGGTCGGCGCGGCCGCGGTGATCGCGGCATCGGCTTCCGCCGCGCGTTGCGCCGTGTGCGTCGAGGGCGGGGTCTCCGCGCGATCGCGCGCCACGAGCGCACGAAGCACGTCGCCGGTGGTCGCATACGCGCGCGCCTCGGCGACTCCCGCGTCTTCGAGCGCGTGGCTCGGCCCACACGAAATTCCGTGCCGCCACGATCCGAGCGCCATGCGCGGCGAGCCTCCTTCTTGGCACATCGCCGCATAGAGCGCGCGAATCTGACGTGCCGCCGCGGGCACCGACGCCGCGTCTTTCGATTTCGATTTCGTGAGCAGCGCCGACGTGATGCGACGAAGCGACGCATCGGGCTCTTCGGGATCGCGACTGAGGCCGGCGGGGCGATCGAACCATTTCATCATCGCGCTCGTCTTCGGCGCAGGCTCGAACGGCGCCGTGCTCGAGTCGATGGTGACGCGCATCGCGATGTCGTCGATGCCGTCGCCGTCGAGATCGCTCGCGTCGACGTCGAACGTGAGAGCGGGCTGTCCCGCGGGATCGTCGAGGGCGAGATCGAAGCGATCGCGGGCGTTTCCTTTTTCGGCGGAAGCGACGCGCAAGAGTCGCGTCGCGCCGTGAAGACAAGGGAGCGCGACCTCGGCGAGCACGGCGTGCGCACCGACGGCGGAGAGCTGCGTCATCTTCTTCGCGTCCGTGCCGTCCGGCGCGACGGGACACGGGCCGTCGTCGAGCGCAGGGCGGGTCACGATCGCGCCGGCGCCGACCTTTCCGTCCGCGATACCCTTGTAATATACAATTATTATTTCGTCGGTGGACCCGGCTTTTTGCACGACCGCGAACGCATCGCGCAGGCCGTCGCCGTCGAAGTCGCGCGCGACCGCGGAGCCGAACAGCATGTCGGGGGGAGCCACGAGACGAAGACCGTCGAGCGTCCAATCCGAGACGTTCGGCGGAGCCAGCACGGCGGGAACGGCAGCGAAAAATGCACCCGCGTCGCCGCCCGTCGTGTCGGCCGCGCCCGCATCGTCATCTGCGGAGCCGATGCCGCCCTCGCCGATCGAATACGGCACGTATGGGTGATTGCCGCCGCACTTCGAGCAACCTGATCCCGCGACGAGCAGGCAAAAAAATACCGCACCGGCTCGTCGCGCGTTTTGGGGGCCCGCCGTCTTCAGATCTCGCGCGCCCATCGTGCACCGTCTACCATGCCGGCACAGTTCCGGGAAATCTCTCGGCATCGTCCACGCACCTCATGAACGCTCGCGCGCCGCTCCTTTATTTCTTCGCGCTCGCCCTTCTCGCGATCGTCGCGTTCTCGGCGATCTCGGCGCGCGCCGCCGAAGATCCCGTGAGGCGCGCGCAGCTCGAAGCAGAGGCCGCCTCCGGTGATTCGAAGAAGGCCGCCCTTGCGCTCTACCAGCTCGGAACGATGGACGACGACGCGTTTCGATTCGCGAGCGCGCTCGCTCGCTTCGATGCGTCGCTCGTGCGCGATCCGTCGCATC
>JAICXU010000696.1 GCA_025934595.1 Polyangiaceae bacterium
CACGTTGACGATTGCGTCGGAGATACGGCTCGCTTCCGCTTTCGACGCCTGCACTTGGGCGGCGGAAGGCGGCGCCGCGTTCGCGGCCGGCTTGGCGGTTTGCGCGAGCGCGGAAGGCGCAAACGCCAGAATGGATCCCATCGTGAAGGCGCGGGCGAAGCGGAAGAACGTAGTGCGCATGGTCTCTCGAACTTACTTCCGAAACTCGCGGGAGGCCCGTTTCATTCCGCTTCGCGTTGCACGATTCGCGACCAGGGCCGCGCTCCCACGGAAATCGTCGCGCGAAAGAGCGGCGTGTGCGGCGCCGACAGATCGACGAGCTCGATGCCCGGCGCGCCTGCGCTGCGCGCCAATTCGGCGGCGAGCTCGACGAGGGGCGCAATCAGCATCGAAGGAGGGATCGCGGGATCGACCGCGAACCGAGCCAGGACCGCGCGGCGCGTCGGCGAAAAAGGCGGGTCGAGCGACGTGGCTCCGAACGAGGCCGTGCCTCGTACCGCTCCCTGCGGATCGACGGTGACGATTTCGGTCGGATCGAGCGGGTCGCGAATCGAGCGGCCGAGATGCGCCGCGATCGCGCCGACCAACGTGGCGTCGACCGCATGAGGAAGATCGAATCGCGCATCACCGGCGGCGCGCCTGCGCTCCGCGAGCGGACCTTCGAGCATCGCGATCGCGAGCGCATCGCCCGGGCGTGCACGTCGCGCGGAAAACTCGGATCCGGCGCTCGCCCGAAATCGCGACGACACGAACGCGCTCCACGAAATCGGCGAAAATCCCATGCGCGCGTAAAACGTGTGCGCTGGATTCGGCTCGAGCACCTCCGCCACGAGCACGACGCGCGCACCGCGTGCGAGATCGCGGGCGACCTTCGCGAGAGCATCGAGCAGCGCTTCACCGACGCCCACTTTTCGCATCAGCGACGAAACGACGAGGGACCGGACCTCGCACGTCGCGGGCGTCACCGGATCGAATCCGTGACGATCGAACCAGCCTTCCACTTGCCCCGCGATCTCACCGTTCACGGTCGCGACGAGATGCACGTGGCGTCCGAGCACGGGGTAATCGGCTCGCACGCGCGCATCCTCGTCGAGACGAAGCGCGAGTCGATCGAACACGCGATCGTCGTGGGAGCTCGCGTAGCCGCCCCAACCTTCGTGGAGGATCCAGAGCTCGCGCCAGAGCGCTGCGATGCGCTTGCCCTCGCCGGGACGCGCGGCACGAACCTCGATGCGCGATCGGCTCGTTACCGCGGCCACGGCGTCCCCGATGTCGGCGGCAAATCCAGATCGATTTTTTCGAGCGTGAGCCCGTGCGCCGGCGCCGTCATTCCTGCGAGCTTACGCCCTTCTTCGCGAAGCGGGCTCCGGAGCGCGCGGTCGATCGCGCCGGGCTCCAGCTTTCCGCGGCCGACGTCGACGAGCGTGCCCACCAAGATGCGCACCATGTTGTAGAGAAAGGCGTTGCCTTCGATCACGAATGCGGCGACCCGCTCGCTCTCGAGCTCCACGTTCGCACCCGCGATGGTGCGAACGGTTTCGGTGCGGGCGTCGTGCGCGGATCGGAACGCGCCGAAGTCGTGCGTGCCGACGATGCTCTTCGTTTCTTCTTGCATGCGCGCGATGTCGAGCGGCCAGCCGATTCGCCACGCGCGGTCTCGCAGAAGAGGATCACGAACGCGATCGAGCAAGATGCGATAACGATACCGCTTGTTTTTGGCCTTGAAACGAGGATTGTATTCTACATCTATTTCGCGCGCCGAACGCACGGCGACGTCGTCCGGCAAATGTTGGTTCACGGCGAGCACCCAACCGCGCGGTGAGAGTGGCAGCGAGGCGTCGAATGCGACGCACTGACCTTCCGCGTGCACGCCGGCGTCGGTGCGGCTCGTCCCGCGCACGGGCGACGCGTTCGGATCGAGAGTGTGGATCGCGCCGTCGAGCGTGTCTTGCACCGTGCGTCTCGTCGGTTGATGCGCCCACCCCGAGAACGCGGTGCCATCGTAGGCGACCTCGAGAAGAACGCCGTGTGCCGCGCGTTGCATTTATCCGAAGATATATCGTCCCGAGCGCACGAGCGGTGCTCCGTCGAGATCGACGTCACCCGACGCGCTCGAGGCGATGAGCTGTCCGCGCGACGTCCATGATGCCCCCGTGTGCTCGGGGAACGTCGCGCCGAAGCCGATGTGCAGCCCCGGCATGTTCTGGTCGCATACGATCTCGCCGGTGGCTTTCACGATGCCGATATTCGTGCCGAGAATGACGAGGCCGACGCGATCGAGGTCGCGTTCGCGGCGAAGCACCTCTTCGACTTGCCTTTGCAGCGAGAGATCGGTCGAGCGCACGCTCTTGCACGTTCCGTTTTCGATCTCGAAGCGAACGGGTGTGCGCTCGAGGACGCCGGCGGATGCCCCGACCTCGGTGCCCATGCTGCCGTCCGCCACGAATACGCCCGACGCGTCGGCGACGGCAGTGGCAAGCGCGCCGAATGGAAGATTTTCCCAGCGACCCGGCCGAATCGCGCCGACGTGCTCGACCCAGCGATGCGCAGGCGTGAGAGTGACGTGCAGATCCGAGCCCGAAGAAGACTTCAGATGCAGCTTCGACGTCGGACGAATGCGCATGCGCACGTTGCGCGTGGCGTCGAGCACGCGCGCAGGATCGACTGAAAATCCTGAGATGAGCGAAGAACGCGTAGCGCCGATCATGTGCGCATGCCGAAGGCGAAGCTCGGTGATCTTCATGAGCAGCTCGTGGCGGAGCGTGAACTCCGAATCGCTGTAGCCGATCATCAAGATGCTCGCCTGCGCCGATTGCAACGCCTCGGTGAGCTGCTGCGGCATGTGAAGGAGGGGCCTCTCGCCGAACTCTTCGAGCACG
>JAICXU010000759.1 GCA_025934595.1 Polyangiaceae bacterium
AATGCTGCAAGGGTGTCTGTAAGGTTTTGGCTCGGAGTCCGTATATCCAAAGCTCGGCGCGGCAAGCTGCGCGGCATCGTGAACAGGACGGGACGGGAGAAACGAATGGCGCGAAGATCTTTTCGTCACTTGAAGTGGGTTTCGATCGCCGCGTTCTTGGCGTGCGGCGCGTGCGGCGGATCCGCGGAAAAACAAGCGGAATACGCGCCGACGCCGGCTTCTGCACCGGCGTCCTATCCGACGGGCTCGGGAGCCGCGGGCGGCGTCCAGGCCGAGAGCGCGCCCGTTCCCCCGACCGCCATGTCCCGCGATTACGACTTCCAGGACGACGCCCTCGAAGCGCGCTCCACCAGCTCGAACGATTCGTCGACGCGCAGCGCGCCGCCGCAACCCCCGCCGCCACCTCCCGCACCGGCGAAGCCTGCCGTCTCCGCGACCGACAAAAAAATCGCGAACGTGGACATCGATCGCGCGACGGGAAACGGAACGAGCTCGCCAGCGACTCCCGCGAACGGCGGGCAATCCGGGCCGCAGACGACGAAGGTGTCGACGGCGGCAAGCGCCGACGTGGCTCCGCACAAATCGGATTTTCTGATCTACACGGCGCAGATCACGATGGCCGTCTACCAAGTGCAGCCGGGGCTCGCGGCCGTGGAGCAAATCGCGAAAGACCTCGGCGGATACTTGTCGATCCGCAACGACACGAGCATCACGATTCGCGTTCCGCGCGCGGCGTTCGACGAAGCGATTCGCCGCATCGGCCTCACCGGCGACATCGTGCACAAGGAGATCACGGCCGAGGACGTCACCGATCAATACGTCGACATGGAAGCGCGCCTCCGCAACGCCAAGGCGATGCGTGATCGGCTCCAGGATCTCTTGCAACGCGCGCAAGTGAAAGAAGCGATCGAGATTCAGGCGGAGCTCGGAAAGGTCACCGAAGAAATCGAGCGGCTCGAAGGTCAGCTCAAGTTGATGAAGGACAAGATCGCGTACTCGTCGATCGCCGTGAACTTCGCCGCGCGCGGAAATGAAGCGCTCCGCGACATGCCGCTTCGCTTGCCGTTTCCTTGGCTCCAAGAGCTCGGTTTGCCGCGGCTCATGAGCTTGCACGAATGAAAGCCACGATCATGAACGTCACGAAATATGCTTCGAAAATAGGCATTTTGGCGACCCTTGGAATTCTCGCATTCGCCAGTGGATGCGGCCGCCCCTTCGACGTGAAGACGGCGAATGGATTCGTCGAGCTCGAGAATCAAGCGCCCGAGTACGATTATCGGGCCACGACTCCCGACGGCGTCGTCATGAGCATTCGCGCGATCGACAACACCGGCTCGTCCGGTCAGCGCGGCGACATCGCGTTCTGGGAGCGCGCGGTCACGCTCGAAATGCGCGACGTGCAAGGATACGCGTTCTTCGACGCGAAAGACGTGAGCTCCGCCGACGGCACCAAGGGCCGAGAGCTCCGATTCGGTCACGACGAGGACGGCAAACCGTACGAATATTTCGTCACGATCTACCTCGCGCAGAGCCGCATCTACGTCATCGAGGCCGGCGGCAAAAAGGACCTCGTCGATCGCGCGAGCCCGAATCTCACGTGGATGGCGTCGAACGTGAAAGTGAAATGCGGCGGCTTCCTCGCGCCCGTTCTCGCGTCGCACACGTGCAATCGTTGGTAGGCGCGAGCAAAATGCGCTAATTCGGGCGCAGTGACCACGCGCGTTCGTTTCGCCCCCTCGCCGACCGGCTACTTGCACATCGGTGGCGTGCGCACGGCGCTCTTCAATTGGCTCTGGGCGAAGAAGACGAAGGGCGTGTTCGTCCTCCGCATCGAAGACACCGATCAAGAGCGATCGACGCCCGAGAGCCGCCAGGTGATCTTGGACTCGATGCGCTGGCTCGGTCTCGAGTGGGACGAGGGGCCGGAAAAAGGCGGCAATTATGGCCCCTACGAGCAGATGGCGCGCCTCGCGATCTACAAGGAGCACTACGAAAAGCTCATTTCGAAAGGCGCTGCGTTTCGCTGCTATTGCACGAAAGAGGAGCTCGACGCGCAGCGCGCGGCGCTGAAAGCGAAGGATCCGAAAGCGACGTTTCGCTATCCCGGCACGTGCCGAGAGCGCACCGACCAGCCCGACAAACCGTTCGTCGTGCGATTCAAAGCGCCGAACGCGGGCGAGCTCGTCTATCGCGACAAAGTGTTCGGCGAGGTGCGCACCCCGAACGCCGCGCAGCAAGATTTCGTGCTCGTGCGAAGTGATGGCGTGCCGCTCTACAATTTCGGCGCCGTCGTCGACGACTCCACGATGGGCATCACGCTCGTCGCGCGCGGTCGCGATCACATGGTGAATACGCCACCGCAGATCATGATCTACGAAGCGCTCGGGGCGAAGCCGCCGGACTTCGCGCATCTGCCGATGATGCTGGCGCCGAACGGAGAGAAGCTGTCGAAGCGGCACGGCGCGGTGAGCGTGGGCGAATATCGATCGCAAGGTTACTTGCCGGACGCGGTGCTCAACTACTTGGTGCGTTTCGGCTGGTCGCACGGTGACCAAGAAGTGTTCTCGATGCCGGAGCTCATCGACGCAT
>JAICXU010000856.1 GCA_025934595.1 Polyangiaceae bacterium
ACTCGGGAAGCGGCGGCATCGCACCGACGACGGACGTGAGCATCATCGTCGAACCGAACGGCAATCATGCATCGGAGCTCGTCGACGCGATCAACGGCGCCACGACGTCGGTCTACATGACGATGTACCAGATCGACAACTCGTCGATCATCGACGCGATCAAAGCGCAAGAGAGCGCGGGGCACGACGTGAAGATCGTGCTCGACGGATCTTCGACCAACAAGTCCTTCAACACGCCCGCTTACGATGCGTTCAACTCCATCCACGCCGGCACCGCGGTGTGGTCGAGCACCGCGTTCACGTACACGCACGAAAAATGCGTCATCGTCGACGGCAAAGAAGCGTGGATCATGACGATGAACCTGAACCAATCGTCGCCGAACGACGACCGCGAATACCTCGCGGTCGACACGGACGCGGCCGACGTGACCGAGGCTACCTCGGTATTTCAAGCCGATTTCGCGTCGTCGAGCATCACGCCTTCCGGCAATCTCGTCGTCGCGAACACGAACGCGCGCGCGGATCTCGTCGCGCTCATCGGCACGGCGACATCGACGCTCGACATGGAGCTCGAAGAATTCAGCGACATGAACAAGGGCGGCGTGGTCGACGCCGTCGTCGCCGCTGCGCACGCGGGGGTCAAAGTGCGCATCGTGATCGCGAACAACTCACCCGACGCCGATCAACCCACGGCGATCGCGGACGTGAAAGCGGCAGGTGGATCGGTGGCGATGTTCGGCGGAACTTCGAGCGGCGGAACTCCGACGCATCCCTACGTGGCCGCGAAAACCATTCTCGTCGACTGCGGCACCGGCACGTGCAAGAGCGGATACGTAGGATCCGAAAACATGACGGCGGCTTCTCTCGGCTACAATCGAGAGCTCGGCGTCATCTTTTCGAAAGCGTCCGAGCTCGCGAAGATCTACTCGACCGTCGACGCCGACTTCAAAGCCGGCACGCCGCAATAGATTTTCGATCCGGGCGCGAGCGGCAGATCATGCACGCGCGACGAATTGCGCGGGCACCCAGTTTTGACCTGATTGCATGTTGCACAGGTATTGACCCTGCTGCTCTTGCAGGATGGTGGCCGGATACCGATTGCCGTCGGGTCCGGTCACCATGACTTGCGTGCCGGGCGGAAGAACGCGGGGCGCGCCTTGCATCGGGGGCGGTCCGTAGCCTTGTTGCTGGGGCATCGCTTGCTGCATCGGCTGCTGCATTTGTTGTTGCGGCATGCCTTGGCCGATCTGCTGCGGCATCGGCGCACCACCGAGCTGATTTTGCAGCTGTCCCGAGTTGAGGAGCTGCGGCACTTGCTCGAAGAACATTTTCGTTCCCGGGATCGCCTTCATCCACGGCGAAATGCGCAGCGTTTGGCTCGGGCCTTGGCCCATCACGAACGTCATCGAGCGGGTGTTCGCGAAGCCGCTCACGGTGCCCTTCTGGATGTTGCGCACGTCCCACTCTTCGATCCCGAGATTCTGGTGAGCGGGCGTGCCGGTGAAGCTGAACATGCCGACCTTCGATCGAATGAGGATCATGCGGCGATTCGTGAGCACGACCCAGTAGGTCTTCGTCATCAGGAAGAGAAGCAAGCCGCCGACGAGCAGCATCTGCATGAGCAGACCCGGCTGACGTCGCATGACCGACATGTGAATGACTTGCTCGCCCGGCTGCAGCATCGGGCCCACTTGAGACATGACGTATTGTTCGTTCGCGTTCACGATCCCTCCACGGTGAAGATCCCACGATACACGCGAACGAACGGCGCCGCGACCGCGATGAGGCTTTGCTACCGTAGAGCCTCATGAGCGCGTCGCTTCCTGCTCCGTGCGATCCGGCGACCGCCGAGGAAACGCCGCCTTCGCGAGGAATGGCGCGTATCGCACATCCGCGCGGAATCCTCGCCACGACGATCCTCGCGTCGAGCCTCGCGTTCGTCGACGGTTCGGTCGTGAACGTGAGCTTGCCCGCGATCGGCGAGAGCCTGCACGCGGGAGGCGATCTCCAATGGGTCGTCTCCGCGTATCTCTTGACGCTGTCGGCGCTGCTTCTTCTCGGTGGCGCGGCCGGTGATCGTTTCGGGCGACGTCGCATGCTCGTCGGCGGCGTGTTTTTTTTCGCGCTCGCGTCGATCGCATGCGCGCTCGCGCCGACCTTGCAGCTCCTCGTCGCAGGCAGGCTCGCGCAAGGGGCGAGCGCGGCGTTCCTCATGCCCAACAGCCTCGCGATTTTGGGACAGACATTTTCCGGCGAAGAAAAAGGGCGCGCGGTCG
>JAICXU010000170.1 GCA_025934595.1 Polyangiaceae bacterium
CACCACGACCCGGCGTCCGCGCTCTCGGATGGCCCGCAAGCGATCGACACGCGTGACCTCGCGTCGCTCGTCCGATCGCTCTCGTCCGCGACGCGTGCAAGCGAGACGGTCTGATGCTCGCCTTCGCCCGCCGGGCTCTCGAACGAATCGACGCGCCGAGCGGGGTCGACGTCGTCGTGCTCACGGCGAGAGCGAGCACGACGGTTCTGGACGCATGGCCTTTCGATCCGAAATCGCCTTGTTTTTCCTGGTTCCCAGGAGATCTCGCGCGCTCGTTCGATCCATGGCGGATGATCGGCGAGGGCGAAACGCTCCGTGTCGACGCGAACGGCGAAGGACGATGGCATCGCGTTCGTGAATCGGCCCGTGCGCTCTCCGGGAGCGTCCTCGAGATGCGCGAAGAGAGCGTCGCTGCGCCTCCCCTGCGATGGTTCGGCGGTGGCTCGTTCCATCCATCGCTCCGCGACCCGATGTGGTCGCCCTTCGGCAACGCGAGCTTCGTGATGCCACGATGGACGATCGGTGCACGCGGAGACGACGCGTTCGTCCGATTTGCGTTTCGCGTCGAGGAGCTCGATCGCAAGGGCGATCTCCTCGACGAGATCGAAGCGAAGCTCGCGGCGCGGACGCTTACGAGCGCGCGAGCCGGGTCGGCGCAAGAGCGCACGAGCGCGCCGCCCGACGCGGACGAATCTTGGACGCCGCTCGTTCTTCGCGCGCTCGCGGACATCGAGGCGGGCACGCTGCAAAAAGTCGTCGTCGCGCGTCGAGCTTTCGTGAGCGGCTCGTTCTCGCCGGTGGCGACGCTCGCTCGCCTTCGTTCGCAAAATCCGCAATCGACCGCGTTTTCGTTTCGGCGCGGCGACGCCACGTTTCTCGGCGCAACGCCGGAAAGGCTCATTTTCTCGGACAAAACGCGTGCTTTCACGGAGGCGCTCGCAGGCACCGTCGCCCGTCGCGCCGACGACGAGCGCGCGAAGCGAGAGCTCCTCGCGAGCGAGAAAGATCTCCACGAGCATCGGATCGTCGCCCTTGGCATCACGCGGGCGCTCGCTCCATTCGTCGCAGGCGTCGACCACGGCGCCGACCCCGACGTTCGCACGCTCGGACGCGTTCATCATTTGGTGACGCCCATCGTCGCGAGGCTCGCGAGCGCGACGCACGTCCTTTCGCTCGTCGATGCGCTGCATCCGACGCCCGCTCTCTCCGGCTTGCCGAAGTCGGAGGCGTTCGAGTGGATTGCAACGCACGAGCGGTTCGATCG
Source organism: Polyangiaceae bacterium (assembly GCA_025934595.1). GTDB lineage: Bacteria > Myxococcota_A > Polyangia > Polyangiales > Polyangiaceae > JAICXU01. The sequence goes on from JAICXU010000170.1 coordinate 1,265, forward strand.
CGGATGGTATGGGGCCCCTGTCGGCTGGTTCGACGATGCCGGCGAAGGCGCGTTCGCCGTGGCCATTCGCAGCGCGCTCGTGACGAGCGACCGCACGTGGCTCTTCGCCGGAAGCGGCATCGTTCGAGGCTCGCGCCCCGATGCCGAGCTCGCGGAGACCCAGTTGAAGCTCGCGACGATGTCGGAGGCATTGGTCCACCGATGAGCGCGTCGAACTTGCACATTCGATGGGCCGAGCTGCTCGTCGATTCGCTCGTTCGCGCGGGCGCGCGCGATTTCGTGGTGAGCCCCGGCTCGCGCTCGACGCCGCTCGTCCTCGCCATCGCGAAGCGCGATGACATTCGCACGCACGTCATCGTCGACGAACGATCGGCGGCTTTTTTCGCGCTCGGCCAAGCGCGCGTCGCGAATCGACCGTCGGTGCTCGTGTGCACGTCGGGGACGGCGCCAGCCCACTATTTCCCGGCCATCATCGAGGCGAGCGCATCGTTTTTGCCGCTCGTCGCGCTCACCGCGGATCGTCCTTGGGAGGATCGCGACACGGGCGCGTCGCAGACGATCGATCAGGTGAAAATGTTCGGCGACTACGTTCGCTGCTTCGCCGATCTCGGTCCGCCGGACGCACGCGCCTCTTCATTTCGCTCGCTGGTCCGTAGCGCTGCGCAGGCGGTGAGCGCTTCGCTCGGTCCCATCCCGGGTCCCGTTCACGTGAACGTGCAGCTGCGAAAGCCGCTCGAGCCTGTCGAGGTCGACGGGAGAGAGAGCTGGGAGGACGAATGGGACGCGCTTCTCGCTTCGCCCGTGCCTCGCATCGAGCAGCCCGACCGGCGGCGGCTCGATGACGCGATGCTCGACGAAATCGCGCGCACGTGCGCGAGCGCGAAACGCGGCATCGTCGTCGCCGGTCCCTCGCCACTTCTTGCACCGTCGGATCGCGACGCCATCGTCGGCTTCGCGCGTTCGTTCGGTTTTCCGATCTTCGCCGAGGCCACCAGCCAGCTTCGCTTCGGGTCATCGGACGACGTCGCAGTTTTCACCTCGTTCGATTCGGCTCTGCGCAGCCAAGATCTGCGCAGGCGGCTGGCGCCCGATTGCATCGTCGAGCTCGGCGCCGCGCCCACGTCGGCGGGATATGCATCGCTTCTCGCGGAGGTCGGACGCGTGCCGCGCTTCGTGATCCGTCCGTACGGACATTCGGATCCGCGGGGCGACGCGACGATGCTTCTCAAGACCGCGCCCTCGGCATTCGCGCGCGAAATCCAGCCAAAATCTGCAGCGATCGTGCGATCGACCGCTCAAGTAGAATTCGTAGCCGCGATCGCAAAAGTGGAAGCGCTCGCGCGCCGATGCGCACGCGCGGAGACGGCCGGTGACGCGCTCACGGAGGCGTCCATCGCGAAGATCGCGATCGACGCGCTCGCGGAAAATTCGTTCTTGGTGATCGGCAACAGCAATCCCGTTCGCGACGTCGACGCATTCGCCGACCCCGTCACGCGCGCGATTCACGTGCTGCACCAGCGCGGCGCGGCGGGCATCGATGGTCTCTTGTCGGGCGCCGCGGGCGCGGCCTCGATCTCGAATCGACCCACGCTGCTCCTAGCGGGCGACCTCACGTTTCTTCATGACGTCGGTGGATGCGCGATCGCGAGCAAAACGAAATCGCCGCTCGTCGCGCTCGTCGTTCAAAACGGCGGAGGCCGGATCTTCGAAGAGCTGCCGCTCCACGCTTCACTGGACGCCGAGCGTGCATTCGAGCCGTTCTTTGCGACGCCCGAGCCTGTCGACCTCTCGCACGTGGCCGCCGCGTTCGGTGCCTCGTTCGCTCGCCCGACGACGACCGCCGATCTCACGCGCGCGCTCGGGTCCGCGCTCGATCGTGGTGGCTTCACGATCGTCGAAGCGGTCGTCTCGCCACACGATGGCAGCGCTCGCCGTGCCCGTTATCGAAAGTCGATCGCCGACGCGCATCGGGCGGAGCTCGGAACATGACACCGCTCTGGTTTTTCCATGGTTTTCTCGGCCTGCCGTCGATGTGGCGCGACGTGCATCGGGCGCTCGGTGAGCCGGTCGCCGAGTCGACGATCTTGCCCGGACACGGCCCCGAGCCTTGGTTTCCGCCGCCGCCGCAAGACTTCGCGAGCGCGGTCGATGCGATCGCTTCGTCGTTACCATTTTCCGACGCGGCGATCGTCGTCGGCTATTCGATGGGCGCCCGCATCGCGCTCGCGCTCACGCTCGGGCACCCGCATCTCGTGAAAGGCGCCGTGCTCGTCGGCGTCGATCCCGGCATCGAGCGAGACGCCGAGCGCGAGGACCGGAGACGATGGGAAGACGAATGGGCTTCGCGTGCGCTGTCGCTCGACGCCGGCGCGTTCGCCGATGCTTGGGCCGAGCTCCCGATCTTCGAGTCGCAACGCGACCTGCCCGTCGACGTGAAAGCGCGACTGCGAACGCAGCGTTCGAGCCACACGCCACGCGGCGTCGCGTGGGCGATGCGCGCTCTCGGAACGGGTCGGATGCCGAGCCTGTGGAGCGTGATGGCTCTGGGCCGCGCTCCGCTGACGATCATCACCGGCGCGCGCGACGTGAAATTCACCGAGAAATCCAGGGCGATTTGCGATCGCTCGAAGAGCGCGCGCCACATCATCGCCGAGGGCTCGGGTCACAACGTGGTGCTCGAAGCTCCGGAAGTCGTGGCGCGAGCCATCGAAGAGATCAGGAAAGGTAGCTAGTCATGGAATGGAAGAAGGTCGAAGGTTTCGAAGACATCCGCTACGAAAAATGGGACGGCATCGCGAAGGTGACCATCGACAGGCCGCGTGTGCGAAATGCATTTCGTCCGCAAACGGTCACCGAGATGTCGAGAGCGTTCGCGGACGCGCGCGACGACTCCAGCATCGGCGTCGTCATCTTGACCGGCGAAGGCGACGAAGCGTTCTGCGCGGGCGGGGATCAACGCGTGCGCGGTGAAGGCGGCTACGTCGGTGACGACGGCATCGCGCGCCTCAACGTGCTCGACTTGCAGCGCCAAATCCGCACGCTGCCGAAGCCTGTCATCGCGATGGTGGCAGGCTTCGCCGTCGGCGGCGGGCACGTCCTGCATTTGATGTGCGATCTCACGATCGCCGCGGAAAATGCGCGTTTTGGGCAATCGGGACCGAAGGTCGGCAGCTTCGACGGCGGCTACGGATCGGCGTACATGGCGCGCATCGTCGGTCAGAAAAAAGCGCGCGAAATCTGGTTTCTCTGTCGCCAATACGACGCCAAGCAAGCTCTCGACATGGGGCTCGTCAACGCCGTCGTGCCGCTCGCCGATCTCGAGCGTGAGACGATCAAGTGGTGTCGCGAGATCCTCGCGAACAGCCCGATGGCGATTCGCTGTCTCAAAGCCGCGCTCAATGCGGATTGCGATGGGCAGGCCGGCCTGCAAGAGCTCGCAGGCAACGCGACGCTCCTCTTTTACATGACCGAAGAAGGCAAAGAAGGACGGAACGCATTCCTCGAGAAGCGAAAGCCCGACTTCCGCCGCTTCAAGCGGCTTCCTTGACGAAGCGCGCGAGCACGAGATGAACCAAGCCACCGCCAAGCCGGACGTCGGCGTGGGATCCGCGCGCGCGTGGCTTCTCGCGACGAGGCCGCAGACGTTGCTCGTCGGCGCCGTGCCGGTTTTGCTCGGCGCCGCATGTGCATTTCGAATCGGCGCCGTGCGGTGGCCTGCGGTTTTTGCCGCGCTTTTCGGCGCGATTTCGATTCAAATCGGAACGAACCTCGCGAACGACGTCTTCGATCACGAAAAGGGAGCGGACACCGAAGAGCGGATCGGGCCGCTCCGCGTCACGCAAGCCGGTCTCCTCTCTGCGCGCGAGGTGCGGAGCGGAATGATCACGGCGTTCGCCTTCGCGACGCTCGCCGGCGCGTATCTCGTCGCGGTCGGCGGCCTCCCCATCGTCCTCATCGGGCTCGCATCGATCGCATCGGGCATCGCGTACACGGGTGGTCCCTACCCGCTCGGTTATCACGGGCTCGGCGATCTCTTCGTGATGATCTTCTTCGGTCCTGTCGCGGTGTGCGGGACGATGCTCGTCGCACACGGAAGCGTCGATGCGGTCGCGTTCGTGGCTTCGCTCGCCGCCGGTGCGATCGCGACGGCGGTCCTCGTCGTGAACAACGTGCGCGACATCACGACGGACGCAAAGACGAACAAGCGCACGCTCGCGGTTCGTCTCGGTCGCGGCTTCGGTGTCGTCGAATACGGCGTCCTCCTCGCGGTCGCCGAGATGGTGCCCATTTGCCTTGTTTTTGGCTTCCACGTGCATCCCTTCGCCCTCGCGTCGCTCGTGACGTTGCCGCTCGCGATCCTCCTCGTTCGGACGCTGCATCGCGAACGCGCCGGCGAGATTCTGAATCGAGCGCTCGCCAGCACGGCGCGGCTCCTTCTGATTCACGGAGGCCTGCTCTCGCTCGGCCTTGCCCTCGGAGCTCGCTAGCGATCCATGCACATCGTTCGCTTCGACGTTCGGTCCATCGATCTCACGCCCGCGCGTCGTGGTCATCTTCTGTTTCTCACCGACGAATGCGGCAACGTAGGCGTCGGCGAAGCGTCTCCCCTCGCCGGCTATTCACCCGACGACGCGGTCGAGTGTCCACGGGCTCTATCGTCCGTTGCGTCGGCGATGGACCACGCGCCGGAACACGTCGCCGAGGTCGACGCGTGGCTCGACCGTCTTCGTCAAATTCCCGACCGCGCGCGCGCATCGCGATTTGCGGTAGAAACCGCGGTTTTGGATCTGATCTCGCGCCGCGCGAACGTGCCGCTTTCGGTCCTCCTCGGCGCGAGAGGCGATGCCTGCGTGGCCGTCAACGGAGTCGTCGGAGGAAGCGGGGATGTCGATGCGTGGGTCGACGAAGCGCGAGGCCTCGTCGCGCGCGGCATCTCCGCGATCAAAGTGAAGATCGGCCGCTCCGGCGATTTTCGTCGCGAGCTGCACGAGCTCGCCGTCGTGCGCGCGCTTCTTCCTCACGACATCGAGCTTCGTCTCGACGCAAACGGGTCACTCGGTGCGAATGCTCACGCGAAGATGACCGACCTCTCGCCGCTCCGCGCGTCGTTCATCGAGGAGCCGGTCCACGGCGACGATCTGCTCGCGCTCGAAAAGAACCGCTTGCCCTGGGCCGCCGACGAGTCTCTCGTCGATTCGGCGTTCGTCGCGCGCGCGCTCGAAGCGGACGGGTGTCGTGCGATCGTGCTGAAACCCGCTATTTTGGGCGGGATCCTACGATCGCGCGATCTTGCGGAGCGCGCCCGGGCCCGCGGCAAAAGCGTCGTGGTGACGCATCTCTTCGACGGCGATGTCGCCCACGCTGCGTCATGCGCGCTCGCATTGTCGCTCGCGTCTCCGCTCGCTTGCGGGCTCGATCGCCACGATGCGATGAAGCTGCCTTCGCCCCATCTCACCGTTCCCGGCTTCGTCACGGCCACCGCGCGCGTGGGCGTCGGAGCGGCCGCATGATGTTCTCGATCGAGGAAGCGGCGCGAACGCAACCGAATCGCATCGCGCTTCTTGCGGGCGAGCACGCGTGCACGTTCTTCGATCTCGCACGCAAAGCGAGAA
>JAICXU010000016.1 GCA_025934595.1 Polyangiaceae bacterium
CCCGCGAGCGCTCGAACGACCTTCTGCATTCTCTTCTAGCTAGTGCCAGACCGAGCTTGCACACCAGCTCGCGAACGTTAATCCGCCGTAAAGAAATATGCAGAAGCAGGGCGCGATGCCCGGAACAGCGCGACGTTCGTGAACTGGCGCTCGTTCACGCGGCGAGATCGAGCGCTCGCGCGAGCAACGTCCACATTTTTTCGCGAACGCATGCGCTCGGCAGGCCCGCACGACGAATCAACACGGGAGCGACGCATGCGCCGGCGTCGTTCTTCAGCTCGTCGACCGCGCGCCTTCGATGGTCGGCCACTCGCGCGCGTGCGGCATCGTCGAGACGCGTGTCGATCCACGCGGCGAGGCTCCACGAGAGCGCGGCGTGCCGTGTTTCGTCGGCTGCTATTTTTTTCATCGCGCGAGCGATCGCAGGATCGCCAGCCGCCTTCGCCTGCCACATCGCGACGAGCGCGCCGTACGTCTCCCGGATGCAACCTTCGACGACGTTCTCGATCGCGATCTCCTCGAGAGAGCGAATCGGTCGCGCGTCGACACATGCGCGCTCGGGATTTCCGCCATGCTCGCGCGCGATGTCCCTCGTTGCTCGTGCGTGTCTCGTCTCGTCCGCCTGCGCACGTTTTGCTGCAAAAATAAGCGTTTTTGGCGCTCCATGGGCCGCGAGCTCGCGGCTCATGATTCGAAAAGCGTGAACGCTCGCATCCTCGAGATGGGCGGCGCGTTCGAAGTACTCGCCGATCGGATCGCGCGAAGATCTCTCGCGTCGCGCCTCGGGCCGCTCGCGAAGACCGTCCGGGCGCCGGCCCGTGCCGTTCGGACACGTGCCGCACTCGACGACGAGCCCCGCGTCGTCCGGGACGACGACCGCGCCGTCGACGCAATTGGATCCGAACGCGACGCACGTGTAGTAAGGGCCGCCGCAGAGCGCCGTGCAGCTGTTGACGTCGAAATAACAATTGTCGCGCGCGGTAGCGCCCGCGGGAATTCCACAGGGATGAAAGAAGAACGTCTCGCACTGCGCGCCGGCGTCGTCGCCCGAATCGACGGTGATCGCCGCGCGCGCGCACGCCCCGCCGTCGTCGGGATCTGCCGGCGCCGTGCTGCAATGATTCAGCGCCGCGAGCGGCGACGCGATCAGCACGAGGCCGAGCACGCCCTTCAGCACCGCTCGCATCTTCGCCTCGTGCGCGCGAACGGAAATCCGCATGTCGCCCTATTGCGTGAAGAGCGGAAAGCCGAGCATCGTCGCCGCCGCGTTCATCTCGAAGACGACCGAGCCGTCGGTGGTCGGATCGACGGCGGCTTGCACGTTCGAATAAAGCTGACCGAACGGCGTCTGCAGATCCGACGCGCTGGGATTCTCCGAGCTCCACGTGGCAGGGACCGGTGGAAATGCATCGCCTTGAATTTGCGCGTACGCATTCCCGAGCTTCATGAATCCGGCCTGAATTTTCCCGTCGATCGTGGGGCCGTCCTTCGTTTTGTCGGTCGAGGTCTTCGACAAGATCCACGGCTGAAACACCGCGTAAACGGCCTTCGTGCCGTCGAGATTGTCGCGCAGGTCGACCATCGTGCGCTGGGAATAGCGCGACTCTTCTTCGCTCGACGCGGCCTTGTTCACCTTCTCGCGCTGCTCGTTCATGAGCGACACGAGACCTTGGTACGCGATCGCGACGTTGATGTTCGCGGGCGTCCATTGCGTCTGCAGCTCCGTGACGTCGGCGATCAGCTTCGGACAGAGCTTGTTCTTGAAGTCGGACGCTTGCTGCTCCGTCGTCGGGAACGAAGCGGGCACGTTGCCGGGTAGCGTGGCTTCGAAATCTTTGACGGACTGCGGAGTGTCGGGCGCGTACACGATGCGCTCGATCGCGTGCATGCCCGTCACGCCTTGATCGTCGAAGAGATTTTGATCGCCCGTAGGTCCGAGCGACGCGAGAAAATCGTCGTAGCGAGCGTCGATCGATACGTCGATGTCCGGAAAGAGCGGCGCGATCGCACCTTCCGAATGCTCGTACGCCGCGCGCGCCTGCACCCACGCGTTCTTCATGTTCGTGATCTGCGCCGCATCGCTCCAACCGGCGAGGTCGGGGGGAGCCGCCGCTTCGATCGCATTCGCGGCCGTCAAAAGATCGCCGATGTCTTTCAGCAACGTGTCGTGCATGCCCGTCACCGCTTGCGTTCGATATTGATCGTCGGTGAGGACGGGCCCCGCGTCCGTTCCGCTCGTCGTTCCGTTCGACGAAGACGACGAGCACGCGGCGAGCGCGAAGAATGCAGCGAGCGGAAAGGCGCGAACGAGTCGAAGTTGGATCATCTCGGAAGTCCTCTTGGCATGCGCGAGCGCGCGCGCCAGTCGCATGACTCCTACTTTTGATGAATGTGACTTTCAACTTCATTTACTGAGATTTGCGAAAATCGCGCAATTTACCGCGAAAACGAGGGGTATGGTGGGGACATGCGGCTTTCGATTTCTTGGGTGCGCCACGGCCTCGCATGGACCGCGCTCGGCGCGTGCGCGAGCGGAATTCTCGCCAGCGCAGCATCGTGCGCCGAGACGAACGCGAATCCACCGAACGACGCGGGCCCGCTCGGAGCGAGCGGCGGGTTCGTGCCCGAGGTCGCGTGCACGGACACGCGCGATGCGATCTACGACGGCGGCGATTCCGTTTTCCAAGACTCCGAGGACGGATCCTCCGGCACGGCGCTCGACCCCGCCAAGCGCGGAGACATCGTGCGCTGCGAACAGGAGAACGACATCTCGGGATCCGATCTCCAAACGCAATCGTCCGAGGACGGTCACGCCGGTCGACCATTCGTGAGCGGCGCGTTCGTCTATCGCGTCCTCTATCGCACATGGCGAGGCACGGGCGGTCCGGACTCGAGCGCGCCCACCATCGGCGTCTCGAGCGCCATCGTGTTCGTTCCCGATCATCCCGCCGCGCACAGGCTCCCGACGATCGTCATCTCGCGCGGCACGTCCGGGCAAGGCGGAGTCTGCACGCCCACCGCGAGCGATCCGGTCGGCGAGGACATTCGTCTCATGGCTTACCCGCTCGTCGGCGCGGGCTACGTCGTCATCGCGCCCGACCTCGCGGGCTACGCCGAGTACGGCGCAGCGGGAAATCCTCCGAGCGGATATGCAGCCGCGGTCGATGTCGGCCAATCGACGATCGACGGCGCACGCGCGCTCAAGAAAATGTTCGCGCACAGCGTGACGAGCGACACCGTTCTCGTCGGCCATTCGCAAGGTGGTCACACGACGCTCGCGGCGCTCGCGCTCGCGGACTCGTACGCGAAAAAATCGGACGGCTCGGCCGACGTGAACATCGCCGGTGTCGTCGTATACGCGCCGCTGTGGCTTTCGCAGCGATCGTGGGGAGCCCTATTTTTCCTGGCCGATCAGTATTCCATCGCCAGCGCGCCGCTCGTGGACGCGGTCAGCATTTGGTACCACTACACGAACGGCGAGCTCATGAATCCGGGTCACGGGCTCGACATCTTCAAGCCGGAGAAGCAAGACGGCGTGAAGAAGTTCGTCGACGACGACTGCGACTCGAGCAATGCACCCGACTTGCAAGCGCTCGGCACCACGGTGCGCGACATCTACACGCAAGACTTCCAAGATCAGATCACGCTCCCCGCGGCGCTCGGTGAGCCGTGCGCCGACGACGCAGGGCTCTGCGATCAATGGATCGCACGCTACGCCGCCGATCGTCCGCACCTCACGGGCAGCGCGGCGCAAATTCCGATCTTGCTCGAGTACGGAAAGATGGACACCACGATTCCGCCGGAGCGCATGGCGTGCGTGCTCGATCGCCTTCACACGGACGCGGTCAATCTCACGACGTGCGTCGATCCCACCGCCGATCACTCCGGTGTCGTTCGCAACCAAGCCGATTACGTCACCGATTGGATCGCGTCGAAGACGCTCGGCGCAGAGGCTCCCGCCGCGTGCGCGCTCGGTGCCGAAGCGGTGACCGAGCCCGACGGCGGCCCCGCGGTCTGCGCAACACCGCCTCCGAACGACTAGCGCGCTACCGGCGAAATGCCGCGCTCTTGGCGCTGATCACGGCTTGTCGGCGCAGGCCGAATTGATCATGCACTCGATGCCTTGCGCGCATCCCATGTCGGCCGCGCACTCGTTGATGACGGGGTCTTGGCAGCCCGCGTCTCCGGCGTCGTCCGCGAGCTTTTGGTCGATGCAATTGTTGCACGAGGTGCCGGCGTCTTGCGTGGGATCCACGCAGAACGTGTTCTTGCATTTCGAAACGGTGCCGCACTTCTTCGAGTTGCAAAGGCAGGTGAACTGAAGCTGATAATATTCGCTGACGCCGCCGTCGCTCAGGCCGTCGCAGCACGTGAAGCAGTCGTCGTACGTCGCCGACGATCCGCACGGACCCGCGGCGCTGTCGCCGCCGCCGCTGTCTTTCGTCGATCCGCCGCTGTCGTTGTTGGACGTCGACCCGTCGTCGCCGGTGATGCTCGAGCCGTCGTCACCCGCCGTGGCGTCCTTTCCATTCGTGCCGCCGCCGGTGGCGTCGGAAGAAGAGGAGCTGCACGCGTAGACGAACGACGCCGCGCACACGACGGAGAGACCCCAGAACCCGAACGCACGTGCTCTTTTCATGAAGCGCGCAACCTAGCGCGACCGCACGACGGCGCACGGAAAAATAAGGCAAAAACGCATTTTCCGCGCGCGACAATTTTTCGCGGGGACGGCGCGTCCCGCCGGACGCGCGAGCCATTGCTCGCTTCGCGACTACTTCTTCTTTCGACCGAGCGAAACGCCGTCACCGTTCGCGTCGATCCAAATCGCGCCCGTCATCGCATACGGCGCGATTTCCTGTGGCGCTCCGGAGAGCACCGGCGTGAGCGGCTTGTCGCCTTTGACGTAGACGACGATCGCGTCGTCCTTTTTGATCACGAGCGAAAAATCCGCTGTCGCTTCCATCGCGCCCTTCGCATTCCGCTTCGCCGTGATGTCTTTTTCGCTCGTCGGCCCCGAGGCCAGCGCGAAGCCGACGTGATCGATCGACACCCAAGGCGCGGCCTGCACGACGACGTGAATGCGAATCGAGCCATTTTTCGCGGTCGCGATGCCGCCGATGCCCGCGCCGTTCACGTCCACTTTCAAGAAAGGACCGTTCGTCAGGATCGTGTCGCGCGTCTCCAAGATGCCTTTGACGAGATCACTCGTGCGTTGCTCGTTCCACGCGAGCGGGCGATGCGCGTCGGCCACGCGAACGTAGGTGCGTGGATAGCCGGCCTCTTGTCCGACGACGCCGTGCGTGTCGGTGTTGGCGGTGGCGGTGAGGACGTGGCCATGGAGGAGCATCGAAAAATAATCGGCGCGGACCTTGTCGCGCGACTCGACGTTTCGTCCATTCCAGATTTCGATCGCGTCGAAGCGATCGTCGTACCAAGGCGCGGCCGCCGTTCCCGTTTTGGGATCGAACTTCGCGAGGTCGAGATAGCCGATGCTCCACGCGCGTGGATGATTCAGCTGCACCACGTGCGGATAGGGAATTTTGGCGGCCTGATCGAGCACCTCTTTCGGGGGCTTCGTCGGGTCGAGCGCGCCTTGTCGAGGCAGCGCGTGATCCGGCACGAGGGGAAACACGTTCATGTGCCCCCAAGGAACGAGCGCTGCGTCGCTCGTGATTTCGTCGCCGGGAATTTCGACGAGCTCACCCTCCATGTGCAGCTCGTGCACGAACGGCATGAAATCCGCGACGGTGTTGTGCTCGCTCGCGACCGCAACGTCGACGCCCTCCGCCACGTTCGAGATCACGCGATCGAGCGTGGACGTGGGCGCGTCGGCGCCGAGCATCGAGTGTTGGTGAAAATCGCACCCGAGATACGAGCCCGTGTCGACGACGCGTTTCAGCGGCGCGGAGAATGATCCCCGCTCACCCGGTCCGACGGTGATCTCCTTTTGCACGAGCGCATACTCGGGACCGCGCGACGCGGTGAGCCGGTATTTTCCCGGCGAAACCGGCAATGCCTCGACTTTGCCGGTCGCCGTCGTCACCTGATTCTTCGCGGGGCCCGCCGCCGATCCGACGCCGAAATCCGGATCCTTCGTGCCCTCGAGCCCCTCGAACGTGAGCTTGCACGGCATCGGCGCGCCCGCCTCCGACGTGCATGCGAGATCGAGCTTCGCGCTGTCCGTGACTTCCAACGTGGCGTGCGCCGTTTTCGTAGCTTCGATGTGCACGTGCTCGAGCGGCCCGACCGACGATCGGCCGGCACCACCGGAATAGGCGACGTCGTAATCGCCCGGCGGCAGCTCGGCATCGAGCGCGGTCCCGCTCGGCGCGATCGTGAGCACCTCGGATCCTTTTTGGAGCAGCGCGATGCGCACGCCGGACTCGGCCGGCACTTTGACCTTGCCGGGCCCGACGAGATCGAGCGACAGCGATCCGACTTTGCCGCCCGCGGTCTTCGTGAGCTCGGCGACGAGGCTCGACGTGTCGGGCCGTGCCCCCACGATCAAAACGCGTGCATAATGCACCTTTTCGAGCGGCTGCAAAATCACGTCGCGTCGTTGGAACGTGTCGCTCCACGAGCTGCCGTTCACCGCCTCGATACCGCCGTCGGTCGACGTGAGCGCGTAGCTCACGGATTTGCCGACGCCGCCGATGAACGCCGTTTTCGTGGGGCCCTTGAATCCGTCGGGCTGACCGGGCGCGACTTTTTCCGCCGCGCCCCACTGCACGGCGTCGCCGAGACCGAGCTTGCCGCTCGGATTGGTGCCGCGGTTTTCGACGGTGGTCTCGATGAGGAGCGCGCGGTCGTTCGGGCGAAGCGAATAGACGGTCGTGACGAACAGGTTCGGATCGCGGAGCTCCTTGCCGCTCGCCACGATGACGCCGACGCCGTCCTTCACGCTCGAGGAGATTTTTTCGTAGACGGCTTGCCGCGGAAAATCTCCGAAAAAGGTGAAGATCTGGCCGAGCTCGTCTTTGCGCACGACCGCGTCCGCGGCGTCGATCACATTTCCGCCGCCTTGCTCGAAGCCCGAGCCGGGACCGAGCTGATCGATCACGAACGCGACCTCGTCGTTCTCGAGGAGCAGATCGCCGGGCTTGCCCATCGCGTTCGGGCCGCCGAGCTCGGTGCCGGGTCGCAGGATCGAAATGCGTGCAGGATGCACGATATTTTCGGGGGCGTCCGGCGCTTTTCCGCGCGACATGAGCCACGCGCGAGCGGCCGCGCCCGGCGTGACGTGGATCATCGGAGTGATGTCCGCTTGATTCGGACACGCGGCGCACAGCGCGCCGAGCGCCGCGATCGTCGCGAGGCGAGTGAGCTTCATGCTCTCTCTAGAAAACGCGCGAGCGCCTGCGCCTTGGGCACGAGCGATGCGATTTCGATCTGCTCGTCCTTCGTGTGAAAGCCCGAGCCACGCGGGCCGAGCCCGTCGATGGACGGAATGCCCATCGCGCCGGTCGTGCACGCATCCGATCCGCCGCCGACGAGCGCCGCTTCGTCCGCGCCGAGGCCGCTCGCGCGTGCGCATGCACCGTATTCGAGGACGAGACCTTCGCTCGCTTCGGTGCGCTCGAGCGGGAGACGCGCGATGCCACCGCCGATGTCGACGCTCGTGCCGGGGACGCGCGCGCTGGCTTCGGCCGCGGCGTTGCGGAGCGCCATCACGAGCGACTCGCCGTCGGCGCGTGTGTCGAAGCGAATGTCGACGAGCGCCTCGGCGCGATCGGGCACGGTGTTCTTCCCTTGCCCGCCCGTGACCTTGCCGACGTTGACGGTGACGCCGCGCTCGTAACGCGTGAGGCCTTGTGCGAGATCGACGAAACGTGCGAGCGCCCAGATCGCGTTCGCGCCTTCTTTGTGGGCGTTTCCTGCGTGCGAGGCCTTGCCGTGCGCGGTGACGACGATGCCCCCGGTGCCGCGCCGGCGCGTGACGATTTTGTCTTCTTTGCGACCGGCCTCGAACACGAGCGCGGCGCGTGCGCCTTTGCATTCGCGCTCGATCACGCGGCGGCCTTCGGGCGAGCCGACCTCTTCGTCGCCGACGATCACGAGCTTGAGCGGGCAGATCGACGGCAGGCCGCGTGTCCCCGCGAGCGCCTTCAGCGCGTACGCGATGACGATGAGACCACCTTTCATGTCGAGCACGCCCGGCCCATACGCGAGGCCTTCGTCTTTGTCTTTCGCGAAGCCTTCGAACTCCCCGGGCGGAAACACGGTATCGAGATGACCGATGAGCGCGATGGGAGCGAGCGAGGTGTCGCCGGGGCTCGAGAAGACGAGGTGATCGGCGAAGCGCTCGCTACCGAACGTCTTCGATGCGAGACCAGGCAGCTGGAAGATCTCGCGCAGCATGTCGCCGACCTTGTTGCCGCCGTCGACATTCTCCGTGAACGAGTTCTGTTTCACGAGACGCCCGATGTCGGCGAGCATCGCGTCTTCTTTGTTGCCGAGCCAATCGACGGCGTTGAGGGTCATGTGATTCCGCGCGGAAATTCCTAGCACGTCGCGATGCCGAATTTCACGCCGAACCTTCGGGGATTCTTGCGAAAGCGCGCCGGTCCTGAAAAAGTGAGCATTTCAAGATGAGTGACCTCCAAGATCCGTTCGGTTGGGTCGGACAGACCATCGACGACGCGTTCCTCGTGGAGGAGGTCGTCGGCGAAGGCGGCTTCGCCGTCGTGTATCGCGGCCACCACAAAGGGTTCGACGAAAAAGTGGCCGTGAAGGCCCTCAAGTTTCCGACGAAGCTCGGCGAGGCGGAGCGCGAACGGTTTCTCGAGTCGTTCACGTCGGAAGGCAAGCTGCTCCGCAAGCTGTCGTCCGCGAACGCAGGCATCGTGCAAGCTCTCGACGTCGGTGCAGCGACATCGCCGAACGGAACGTGGACACCGTATTTGATTTTGGAGTGGCTCGCGGGCGAGACGCTCGAGCAAGACTTGAAGAAGCGCGCCGCGTCGGACGCGGGCGGCCGTTCCCTCGCCGACGCCTTGACGCTCCTCGAGCCCGCCGCGCGAGCGCTCGACACCGCGCATGGAATGGGCATCGCGCATCGCGACGTGAAGCCTTCGAACTTGTTCTTGGTGGACGGCGCGAAAGACGACAAGCGCGCCATGAAGGTCGTCGACTTCGGCATCGCGAAAGTGATGACGGACTCCGAAGACGTGATGCGCGCGCACGAAGCGACAGGCGAGTCGATCCAGGCATTTTCTCCGAAGTACGGCGCGCCGGAGCAGTTCGATCGGAAGCTCGGCGCGACGGGACCTTGGACCGACGTGTATGCGCTCGCGCTCGTTCTCGTCGAGGTCGTGGCGGGACAGACGGCGATGAAGGGCGACACGGCGCAGCTCTTCGTCATCGCGAGCAACAAAGAGGAACGGCCGACGCTGAAAGCGGTGGGCGTCGACGAAGGCGACGCCGTCGAGAAGGTATTGAAGCGCGCGCTCGCCGTCGACACGCGTTCGCGTTACCCGCGTGCGGGCGAGTTCTGGGATGCGTTGCGACATGCCGTCGAGCATGGCGAGACGGTGCTCTACGAGCGGAGAGCCGACGAGGAAACGCGTCGTGAAGTGTCGTCTCGCACGACCGAGCCCGCCGCGAAGGGCGAAACGAAACCGAGCGCCACGAAGGCGCTTGCGCCTCCGCCCCCTTCACGGCTCGCGCAGCTGGCGGTAGCCGCGTTGATGCTCGGCGGCGGCGGCGCGCTCGCGTATTCGGTCTTGCCGCATCGGGGCATCTTCGCCGCAGCGCCACCGCCGAGCGCGAGCACCTACCCTCGCCTCTTCACGCTGTCCGCCGACGCCGAGGCGCCCGCCGTGAATACGGCATCGGCGGCCGCGACCGTGCCCGCCGGATATCAGCGGTACGAAAATCCGAAGTATCACTTCGTCATCGACATCCCCACCGACTTCACGCGTTACGAAGAGTCGAGCACGGGCGACGGGCGAACGTACACGACGGCGGCAGGCGACACGTTGCGGGTCGAGGGCGGCGAGCTCGTGGGGTCGATCGATCGCATGTACATGCAGGAGTTCCAGGGGGGCGAGGCGCATTCGCTCGAGCGCTGGTTCTTACCGGACCAGACGCACACTCCGGACATGTACGTCCTCACGGGTTACGAGCGCGACACCGAGCCGCTCATCATCAAGGTGATCGTGACCGGCGGCATCTACGCTCGGCTCTACATGACGTACGGGCAGAAAGAGCAGAAGTACTACAGCCCGCTCGTCCCGCACACGCGCGACTCGTTCTCGTTCACGGCCGTGTCGAATACCACGCCGACGCCGGCTCCCGTCGAGCCCGTTCCGGAAGCTGGGCCTGAAGTCGATGCGAGCGCCGCGATCCAGCAGTTTTTGGCGAGGCTCGACGCCGGAAAGCACTGATTCGCTCGGCGGATTTTTTCGACTAGGCTCTGTGCCATGTCGAAACGATTTCGAGCCGCCGTCATCGGCGGCAGCGGCTACGGCGGCGCCGAGCTGATTCGCAGACTCTTGATTCACCCTGACGTCGAGCTCGCGCGCGTCGCGTCGATCGATTTCGTCGGCGAGCCGCTCGGCGCCGTGCATCCGAACCTCGAAGGCAGAACGAATCTCGTCTTCGAGGGCATCACGCCCGCCGAAGCGGCGAAGGACATGGATGTGGTCCTCCTCGGATTGCCGCACAAAGTGAGCGCGCACAAAATGCCCGAGCTCATGGCGTCCGGTGCGCGCGTCGTCGATCTGTCCGGCGACTTTCGCCTCCGCGATGCCGCCACCTACAAAAAATATTACGGCGCCGACCATCCGAATCCCGCCGCGCTTTCGGACGGCACGTTCGTCTATGGATTGCCGGAGCTGAATCGCGACGCGATCAAGAAAGCGAAGTACGTGGCCTCGCCGGGCTGCTTCGCGACCACGATCGAGCTCGCGCTTTTGCCGCTGGCGAAAGCAGGGCTTCTCGAAGGCGACGTCGAGGTCGTCGGCATCACCGGGTCCTCGGGGAGCGGCGTCGCCCCGAGCGCGGGCACGCATCATCCCGTCCGCGCCGTCAACTTGCGGACGTACAAGCCGCTCGATCATCAACACATCCCCGAGATCGAGCAGACCCTGAACGACGCCGGCGCGAAGAAGCTCGCCATTCGCTTCGTCCCGGTGAGCGCGCCGCTTTCGCGCGGAATTTTCGCGACGTCGTTCGCACGCGTGAAAGACGGGAAAAACGCGGACGAAATACGTGCGCTCTACACGGATTTTTGTGCGCGCGAGCCGTTCGTGCGCATTCCGAAAAAAAGAATGCCCGAGGTCGCCGCCGTCAGCGGGACGAATTTCGCCGAGGTCGGCGTGCACCCTGGACCGAACGGGCTCGTCGCCATCTTCTCGGCGACCGACAACTTGATCAAAGGCGGCGCCGGCCAAGCGATCCAATCGATGAACTTGATGCTCGGGCTCGACGAACGGCTCTCTCTCGAAGATCCGGGCGGCTGGCCGTGAGCCCGTCCGGGGGCTCTTCGGGCGCGGCCGCCCCCGTCGTCGTGAAGCTCGGCGGCGAGGTGGTCGCCGGAGAATTTTTGGCGCCGCTCGCGGCCGACATCGCGGAGCTCGCGAACGGCGGGACGAAGGTCGTCGTCGTACATGGTGGCGGACCTCAAGCCACCGCGTTGCAAAAGAAGCTCGGGCAGACTCCGAACATCGTCGCGGGGCGTCGCATCACCGATCGCGACGCGCTCGAGGTCATGAAGATGACGGTCGCAGGCGCCGTGAACGTGGATCTCTGCGCGGCGCTCCTTGCCGCGGGCGCGAAGCCCGTCGGGCTCCACGGAGCGAGCGCACGCGCGATCGCCGCAGAAAAAAGGCCTCCGCGTGTCGTCAGCGGCGCCGGGCCCGACGCGATCGACTTCGGTCATGTCGGCGACGTCACGGGAGTGAATCACGATCTCATCGCGCTCCTCACCCTTCATGGATTCGTCCCCGTGCTCGCTTGTCTCGGCGCGGATGCGAAAGGCAACGTGTTCAACATCAACGCCGACGTCGTCGCGAATCAAACCGCGATCGCGCTCGAGGCGCGCGCCCTCGTGCTCGTGAGCGACGTGCGCGGCGTCTACGCGAACATCGAAGATCCGTCCTCGCGCATTCCGAAAATGTCGATCGCCGACGGAAGCAAGGCCATCGCCGACGGCGTGGTCAAAAAGGGCATGATCCCCAAGCTCGAGGAATCCTTCGCTGCCATCAAGGCAGGCGTGCGCGCCGTCCACGTCGTCGGCTCGCTCGCACGCGGCGAGCTCGCGAAAGAGATCGCGTCGCCGGGGAGCGTCGGAACGGTGCTCGTGCCGTAATGCGCGTCGGATTCGGCGCCGCTCTGATTTTTTTTGCCGTCGCTTGTGGGCGCGCGCAGTCACCCGCGGATTCGATCGCGCTCGGGCCTGCGAAATCGTGCGCGGCGGGCGCCGTGTGGGACGGCATCGAATGCGCGGTCCCCCACGCCGAAAAATCGGCCGGCGACGATACGAGCGCCGATCCGCAGACCGACAAGGCGACGACGAACGTCGAGCCCTGCGAAGGCGACGACTGCGACGAGACCGCGCTCGACCACGCGCCGTCGACCGACAGCGACTTCATGACCGAGGGTTTGGCCGCCTACAACGCGCACGATTATCCGCACGCGCGAAACCTTTTCTACGAGCTCATCTCGAAGCATCCGAATAGCCCGCACGTCGGCGACGCGTATTTCTGGTTCGGAAAAATGTTCGAAGAAGAAGGCAAGAGAGATCCGTCGAAGCTCCATCTCGCCGCACAATCGTTCATCGAAGCGGAGAAGTATCCAAAAGCCACGCAGGGCCCGGCCGCGATGCTCGAGCTCGGGCTCGTCTACATGCAGCTCGGCGACGCCTCGAAAGCGAGCCTGCAATTCGCGCAGCTTCGAAGGCGCTACCCCGGAAGCGCGGCGGCCACGAAAATCCCGTCCGGACATTGAAGGCCGCGCGCTAGTATCGAAGCCGAAGATGAGCGATTGGTCGCCGACGTCGTGGAAAGGCAAGCCGTCGGCGCATCCCGCCGATTACGTCGAAGGGCCCGAGCTCGATCGCGCGAAAGACAAGCTCGCGAACCTTCCGCCGCTCGTGACGTCGTGGGAGATCGAGCAGCTGAAACAACATTTCTCGGAAGCGCAGCGAGGACGCCGCTTCGTGCTCCAAGGCGGAGACTGCGCGGAGACGCTCGCGGATTGTCGCGAGCCGATCATCACGAACAAGCTGAAAATCCTGCTGCAGATGTCGCTGGTGCTCGTGCACGCCACGCGCCGCCCGGTCGTGCGCGTCGGAAGATTCGCGGGCCAATATGCGAAGCCGCGGTCGTCCGCGACGGAGACGAAAGACGGCGTGACGTTGCCGAGCTACTTCGGCGATCTCTACAATCGTCCGGAGTTCACGCCGGACGCGCGGAAGGTCGATCCGGAGCTTCTCGTGTCGGCCTACGAGCACGCGGCGCTGACGCTGAATTTCATTCGCGCGCTCGTCGATCACGGCTTCGGCGATCTGCATCATCCCGAGTATTGGGACATGTCGTTTCTGGAGCGCGGAGGATTGCCGAGCGACCTCCGCGCGCAATACGGACGCGCGAGCGTCGAGCTCGGTGAAGCCATTCGCTTCGTCGAAGCGCTCGGCGAGCGCACCGTCGAGCAGTTCACGCGGGCCGAGTTCTACACGAGCCACGAAGGGTTGAACCTTCACTACGAGTCCTCGCAAACGCGGAAGGATGCGCACACCGGCGCGTTCTACGATTTTTCGACGCACATGCCGTGGATCGGCGACCGCACGCGCGCGCTCGACGGCGCGCACGTGGAATTTTTTCGCGGCATCGCGAATCCCGTCGGCGTGAAGGTCGGCCCGAGCATGAACCCGGCCGATTTGAAGGAGATCGCGCGCGCGCTCAATCCACGAGATCTCCCTGGAAAGCTGGTGTGCATCACGCGGCTCGGCGCCGACCACGTCGAGGAATTGCTACCGCCCTTCCTCGAAGCGCTCCGCGGCGTGCGCATTCTCTGGGTCGTCGATCCCATGCACAGCAACACGGTGAAGACGCAGGGCGGATACAAGACGCGCCACGTCGATCAGATCTTCAGCGAGATCGAGCGCTCGTTCGCGGTGCACAAAGCGAGCGGATCCTGGCTCGGCGGAATTCACTTCGAGCTCACCGGCGACGACGTCACCGAATGCCTCGGCGCCGGCATCGCCGAAGAAGACTTGAGCCGCAACAACGCGACGGCGTGCGATCCGCGCCTCAATTACCGACAATCGCTCGAGCTAGCGTTCCGCCTCGGCGGCCACATTCGCGAGAGCTTTCGTAGCTAAGCGAGAGCTTTTTCGATCGCGCCGACGACCTCGGCCGAGGTCGGCTCGACTTGCGGCTCGAAGCGCGCGATCACCCTGCCGTCTTTGTCGACGAGGAACTTGTTGAAGTTCCATTTGATGTCGCCGCCGAAATCCGGATTGTCCGATTGGCTCGTGAGGAACGCGAAGAGCGGATCGATGCCTTCGCCCTTGACCTTCACCTTGCCGAACATGTCGAATTTCACGCCGTACTTCGTCTTGCAAAACGACTTGATCGCGTCGTTCGAGCCGGGCTCCTGCGCGCCGAACTCGTTCGCGGGAAAGCCGAGGATCGC
>JAICXU010000293.1 GCA_025934595.1 Polyangiaceae bacterium
ATTCGACGTCGCCGGTCGCGGCAAAAGCGAAAGAGCATCTGAAGACGCTGAAGGCTGCGCCGAAGAAATAGGCTTCAAAAGAAGCTATTTCGTGACATTGAAGCCACGCGACACGCGGCCCACGCCGGCGTCGTCGACGTGCCCGATCGCGACGAGATTTTTTCGAACGTCGAGCCAAGCGCACGCGCCGCGCACGTCGATGCTTGTAAAATACACGGTTTTGCCGTGACCGGCATCCCGCGCTTGCTCTTCGGAGAGCGTCACCGACGGCAGCGAGCGGATCGCTGCGCTCGTCACCGGCAGAAGGCGTGACGCGAGGCTCGGATCGTCCACCTCGACGGCTTCGTCGATCGAGAACGGGCCCGATCGCAACCTTCGGAGCAGCGTGAGATGCGCAACCGTGCCGAGCGTCGCCGCGAGATCGCGGGCAAGCGATCGCACGTAGTATCCCTTCGACACCGCGGCTCGTAGAGTCACGCTCGGCGGATCGCTCGTGACGTTCGTGAGCGAGAGCGCGGTCACGCTCACGTCGCGCGGCGCGAGCTCCACGGCTTCGCCTTTTCGCGCGAGCTCGTGCGCACGTTGGCCTTGCACGTGGATCGCCGAAAAATCGGGAGGGATCTGCGATCGGCGCGCCCGCTCCACGTCGAGCGCCGCTTCGAGCCGCGCGCGCCCATCTTCGGCAATCGGCGCGCGCGTTTTCTGGCTGCCGTCCGCGTCGAGCGTCTCGGTCGTCTCGCCGAGCGCGATTCGGGTCTCGTATTCCTTCTCCGCCGCCGTCAGATAGGGAACGAGCTTCGTGCCTTCGCCGATCGCCATGACGAGGACGCCCGTTGCCATGGGATCGAGAGTTCCGGCATGACCGACGGCACGCGAGCCGAGCTTCTTGCGAACGATCTGGACGACGTCGTGGCTGGTCTTGCCGCGCGGCTTGTCGACGACGAGAACGCCGTCCATCTAGCCGACGAAAACGGACCGTCGCGCACCGACGGCGCGGTCGACCATGGACTGCACGCACGCGCGCACGCGCTCGGCGAGCTGCGTGACCAAGATGTCGTCGTCGGCGGCTTCGGGCCCGTGCTCGGACAGCGAGATTTTTTCGCCGAACACGATCTTCCATTTCGTCGGCGCCGGCGCGAGACCGAGCGGTCCCAAGGCCGGGAACGTCGGCGTCACCGGAATGTACGGAACGCCCAAAGCCCGTGAAAATGCCTCGATTCGGAAGATCATCGGATTGGTTTCTTCGGCGCCGATGATCGCCACCGGAACGATGGGCGTGCTCGTGCGGAGAGCCAGCTTGATGAATCCGCCGCGACCGAAACGTTGCAGCCGATACCTCTCCTTGAAGAGCTTGCCGATCCCTTTCACGCCTTCGGGAAATACGGCGACGAGCGCGTCTTGGCTCAGGAGCCGCTCCGCGTTTTCCTGGCATGCGCGCACCGCGCCGATGCGATTCGTGAAGCTGCCGAGAAACGGAAAATGGAAAATAAAATCCTCGGCGAGCCAGCGCACGTCACGTGGCTTGGGATGCTCTCGCTTCATCGCCGTCTTCAGCATCACGCCGTCGTACGGCAGCGTGCCCGAATGATTCGCGACGAGGAGGCACCGCCCCGTGTCCGGCACGTTCTCGATGCCCTCGGTGGCGACGCGAAAATATGTAGAATACAAGAAATTGAAGAACGGCCGAAAACGCTCCTCGTAGACCGGGTCGTAACCGAAATCGTCGACCTCTTCGGAGCGCCCGCGCATGCCGAGGCGGCCCCAGTGCTGCAAATAGTAGTCGGTCGAGAGAAGCTCGCGCGCCGTGTCGAACACGGCCGCGGTCTCGTTTTGCAGCGACTGCAACGTGCGGCTCGAGGGCGGTCCGCCCGCGGCCTGCGCTTGTGAAGGTCTCGAGATCGGGATCGTCTTCCGCGTCTCGAGCTCCGGATCGTCGTCGTCGTCGTCGCCGCTCGGGGGCAGCTGTCTCTGCGACGCTTCGTCGATCATCTTGTCGAGCTTCGCCTCGAGCTCTTTGATTTGATCCGAGAGCTCGACGGCGCTCGAAGGGGGAGGCGGCAGGCTCGGCTTCTTCGCGAGCGCGGATTTCTTGCGCGGCGCGGGCTTCTTCGGCGGCACGGATTTGCGGATCGGAGCGCCTGCTCGCGGCGTGATGGCCGCATCGCTCTCGGGCGCAGCGCCCGCCGGCTTCGTCGCGCTCAGCGTTCCGGCGATCAAGGCTCCTGCCAGTTTGGCTTCTTTTTTCGGTGATTTCGGCGTTTTCGTGCCCGTCTTTTTCGTCGCCATCACGCGTTCTCCTGCAAGAGTCGCACGTCGCGAAGCCGCTGCGCGCTCGCGAAATCCACGAGAGCTTCGCGCGTCGTATAGGCCGGCACGAATCCCATTTTCGTTTTGGCTTTCGCGCCGTCGGCCACGCAAAGAAAGCGGAGGTACTTCAGGAAGATCGGCGGAGCGAGCGCGATCTGCGCGAGCCAACCGAGCGCCGTCAGCGACTCGGCGATGGGATGCGGAATGGGGAGAGACACGCGACCCGCGAGCTTGATGACGGTGGAGAGGGGAAGCACGCCATCGCCGACGATGTTGAACACGCCGGGCACGTCGCGATCGACGGCGAGCTTCAGCGCGGCAATGGCGTCGATCTCGTGGAGAAACTGCACGAGCGGATCGAATCCCATCATCGTGGGGACGATTTTTCGCGCGAAATAACGCGTGACGAAATTTTTGACGGTGGGCCCGACGACGGGCGCCATGCGCAGCGTCGTCACGATGCTTCCGGGCGCGCCTTTCGCGAACCGCGTGGCCTGCGCTTCCGCCGCCATTTTGTCGGCGAAAAAATTTTCCTCGCGATCGGCGCGGAGCGGATGATTTTCAGATAGAAAATTCGGGTTGGATGGATGCGCGCCATAGAGAAGCGTCGACGAGGTCACGACGAGCTTGCGCACTTGCGCGTGTCTCGCGGCCACGAGCGCGTGCATCGTTCCGACGCTCTCGAGCTCGTGCGCCCAAGCGGTCGCGTGGCTAGGCGAAGAGAGAAACGCCAAATGCACGAAGGTGTCGACGCGCTCTGCCGCGAGGATTTCGGAGAGCCGCGCCTCGGTGCTCGGCTGCGCGAGATCCACCTCGTACGAGCGTGTTTTTTGCGCGGCCGTCGTCACGGGCTGAATGTCGATCGCGACGATGCGACCGATGCGCTCGTCCTCTTCCAGGAGGCCGATGAGGTTCGAGCCCAAAAAAGACGACGCGCCCGTGACTGCGATCACCCTCTTTTTCCCGGGCGCGCGCATCGGCGGTCCTTCGCGGTCTTTTTGCATCATGCTCATAGGTGGGCTCGCCCGCGTGTCCTTCGTGAAGTCGCGCGAGCTCGGCTGACAAATAACGAAAGCCCCCGAGGAAGTCTCCCGACTTTTGGGTTACGATTCTACTCTGGACGCGCGGCAGGCTTGCGCGCTGTTTTGGAGCGCACGTGAGCAACTCGACCCACCCGGTCCCCCTCAGGCTCGGGCCTTACGAGCTGATTCAAAGGCTCGCGACGGGGGGTATGGCGGAGGTGTATCTCGCGCGCCGCGCCGGCCCGCACGGATTCCAGAAGCTCGTCGCGCTGAAGCGAATTTTGCCGCAGCTCGCCAGGGACGACGACTTCGTCGCGATGTTCGTCGACGAGGCACGGGTCTGCGCGAGGCTTTCGCATCCGAACATCGTGCAGGTGTTCGACTTCGGCGAGCACGACACCGAGCTCTTCATGGCGATGGAGTACGTCGACGGCACGACTGGCGCACGTCTCATCCGCGCCGCGGCAGCCGGAGGCATCGAGGTTCCGCTCGAGGTCTCGCTCCACGTGATCCTGTCGGTGATTCGCGGGCTCGAATACGCGCATTCGGCGCGCGACGAAAAGAACAAGCCGCTCAACTTGGTGCATCGGGACGTGTCGCCGGGAAACGTGCTCATCGATCGATCGGGCGCGGTGAAGCTCACCGACTTCGGAATCGCACGCGCATCCGAGTTCGAGCGGCGCACCGACGCGGGGCAGCTCAAAGGAAAGCTCGGCTACATGTCGCCCGAGCAAGTCGTCGGCACCGAGCTCGATGCGCGCAGCGATCTCTTCACGCTCGGGATCGTCTTCGCCGAGATGCTCACGCTTCGTCCTCTTTTCTCCGGCGGCCGCGAGCTCGACGTGCTGCTCCGCATTCGCGACGCCGATCTCGGCGCGCTCGATCGCGGCGCCCACGTGATCGACGACGACGTCAAGGCGGTCCTCTATCGCGCGCTCGCTCGTGATCGCGCGCTTCGCTATCCGAACGCCACCGCATTCGCCGAGGGCATCGAGGAGGTGATTCGCCGCCGCCGCTTGCAGGTCGGCCCCGCGCGTCTCGCTGCATTCATCGAGAAGCTCGGTCTCGCCGGCAGCGATCAAGATCGCGACACGCTCGATCCCGCCGGGCGTCCGATTTCATCGCAAGCGAACCGCGTGCGCCTCACCGCGACGGACGAGGCGATCTCGACGACGGGCGCACGCGATGTTTCCCCGCAGATTTACCGCGTGCGCAAAGAAGACGGCACGATCCTCGGGCCCATGTCGTATCCGCGCCTCATCGAGCTCTTTGCGACGGGACAAATCCATCCCCGCACTGAGCTGTCGCGCGAGCACGGCAAATTCAAAGAAGCGCTCCACTACGGCGAGCTCGCGCGGTTCGTCACGAGCCCCGCGCTCCGATGGGACGAGGAGCTTCACGGCAACGTCGAGCGCATGGTCATCGACCGCGCGAGCTTGCCCTCGTACCTTTTTCAGATCGCGCTCGAACGCGACACGGGCGCGCTCATCTTGCGCGACGACGCGCGGCGGAAAAAAATCTATCTCGTCGAAGGCGCGCTCGAATACGTCGCATCCACCGACAAAGCGGAGCTCCTCGGCGAATACCTCGTCGCGCGTGGCCAAGTGTTGCGCATGGAAGTCGACATGGCGCTCGCGATGCTTCCGCGCTTCGGCGGTCGTCTCGGCGACGCGCTCGTCGGCCTCGGAGTCTTACGTCCGATCGAGCTTTTCCGCGCGATCCACGATCAGATGCAAGAGCGCTTCTTGGACGTGCTCTCGTGGAAAAAAGGCGACGTCGCATTCGTGAGCGGAGCAAGGTCCCACGAAGAGACATTTCCTCTCGGTGTCGATTCGTTCGAGCTCATCACGCGCGGCATCAAAGACGGCTATCGCAACGAGGAGCTCGCAGCGCTCCTCGACCCGCTCGCGGACGATCTGCTCGCGCCCGTGCAGCTGCCGCCGCTCCGCATCGAAACGCTCCGCCTCCCGGAGCGCGAGGCCTACGTTCTTCGCTGCGTCGACGAAGAAATCACGCTGAAAGATCTTCTCGCGAAG
>JAICXU010001062.1 GCA_025934595.1 Polyangiaceae bacterium
CGCGAATCTGACGTTCCGGCCCAAGATCGTCGTCAACGGAATCGCAGGCATCGGCGCGGCGACGGTCAGCACCATCGAACAGTCGAGCGGAATCGGTCTCAACGCGAACGACTTCGATGGGTTCTGGGACGACACCGGCAGCAACGTCTTCCGACCGCGTCCGCAATACTTGAATCGCCTCGTCTACTTCGACGTGGAGCACGACACGCAAGCGCGAAGCCCCGATACGAATCGATTTCTGAAGGACCTCCAAGGCACGTACGTGGGCTGCACGGATCCTTCGAAGTGCGGCGTCGGCGCTGCGGTCTGCCCCGAGCGCGTGATCGCCGATCCCTGCCAAAACAACTCGAATTGCGTCGCGAACGACGTCGATCCCGACGGCATGGTGCACGGTCTTCGCAGCTGCGCGGACGGCGACTGGCTCTATCAGCGCGATCCGGACGCCACGATGGTGTGGGAGGACTTCGGCTTCTACAGCGCGATGGCGCCGGTGGTCACGGCGTTCGCGGATCACGATTCGGAGGACCTCCTCATCAAGGTCCTCGACACGCTCTACAAGCATTGGCAGGACAATCTCGGAACCACCGTCGATTGCGATCCGACGAACCCAGCGAGCGCGCGCTATTGCACGCAAGACGGTTTGTCGTCGTACGAGCCGCTCCTCTCCGACGCCTTCACGGGCGACATGCTGCCGGCGCTGCACGATTTCGAGAAGATCCTCGAGTCGGTGAAAATTCCCCATTGCACCGCGATCGACGCGACCACGAAACAGTGCACGGCGTCGACGCAGCAGGACGGCATCACGACGCTCGCCGAGACGACGCGCGCGCTCTTCGACGAGGATCGCGCGCGCACGGTGGATTTGCGCGATCGTCTCGGAAACTCCTACGGGCTGAAGAACGACGGCACGCACACGCCGCAAGTCACGCCCATTTATCTGCTCACCGACGCGCTCGATCACATCGACGCGCAGTTCGAGGCGTACGCAAAGGCGAATCCCGGCGACAACACGCGAGAGGCGAAGTGGCGTAGCGCGCGGTCGCAGCTCGTCGATCAATTCCTGAAAGTCGTGGGAACGGGCCAGGGCTCGTCGTTCCAGAACCAAGCGTTTCCGAAGTTCACGCCGATGCTCCTCGACGTCATTCGCGCGCAGCTTTACGCGAACTGCCCCGCGTCGTTCACCGCGCCTTATCCGCGCTGCGAATGGGCACGCACGCAGCTCACGCAAAAAATGGCGAATTCGATCGGCGGGCCGACGACGGCAACGATGATGGATGTGTTCGACGCGATCCGCGCCGACGACGGTGCGCGCCAAGCTCTCGAGTCGCTCTTGGCGTACTTGCTGGACGCGGCCTCGCAGAACGATGCCCAGGCCTCCATCCTCGCGACCACCGCCGACATGATCCAGCTCCTCGACGACGACACGAACCTCGTGCCGCTCTATCACGTGCTCGCGGAGGCCGCGGGTGCGACGGTGAAGGACCAGAACGGAAACGTCGTGGCGGCGAGCGCGGTCGACTCGACGCTCGCCCTTCTCTCCCAGATCGCCGCGTACGCACGCGACGCGAACGGAACGGAGATTTGCGCGCGAGAGGTCGATCCGAACCAGGTCTTGAACATCGCGCTGAAGAACATGGTCTCGCCCCTTCCGAGCGATCCGGCGGCTGCCAATGCGGCTCCGCGCAAAACGCCGATCGAGGTGATCCTCGACG
>JAICXU010000226.1 GCA_025934595.1 Polyangiaceae bacterium
GGATTTCATTCGCGCGCAAAAAGAAGCGAAGCCCGGCAAGATCGGCATGACGGGTTATTGCATGGGCGGGCTCATGTCGATGCTCGCCGCCGGTACGCATCCCGATTCGTTTGCCGCCGCCGCCGCATTTCATCCGAGCCGCCTCGCGACCGACGCCGCCGATAGCCCGCATCTCCTCGCTCCGAAAATGAAGGCCGAGATTTACGTCGGCGGCGCGACCGAAGATCAAGGCTTCCCGCCCGAGATGCGAAAGCGCTTCGACGACGCGCTCACCGACGCGCACGTGAAGCACGAGGTGCTCGAGTATCCCGCGAAGCACGGTTGGGTGTTCTCGGACACGCCCGTCTACGACAAGACGCAATCCGATCGTCATTACGAAGCGCTGAAAGCGCTCTTGTCGCGCACGCTTTCGTAGCCGGCATTCCACGAGGAGAAGCAGTCGATGACGATCACGATCACCGCATTCGAACGCTCACCCGACGGCGGCAAGGGGCTCGCGCGCGATACACGCGTTCGCTGGGCGCTCGAGGAAGTGCGGCAGCCTTACGACGTTCGGCTCGTTTCCTTTCGTGCGATGAAGGAGCCCGCGCATCTCGCGCTTCATCCGTTCGGCCAAATCCCGACGTACGAGGAAGGCGACCTCGTCCTCTTCGAGACCGGGTCGATCGTGCTCCACATCGCCGAGCGCCATGCCGGCCTCCTCCCGGCCGATCCGAATGCGCGAGCCCGCGCCATCACGTGGATGTTCGCCGCGCTCAGCACCGTGGAGCCGCCGATCCTCGAGCTCGTCACGGCGAAGATCGTCGAGGGCGACAAGCCGTGGAAAGAGGCGCGCATGCCTCTCGTCGCGGATCGAATTCGCCGTCGGCTCGAGCCGCTCGCCGCTCGGCTCGGCGATGCGGAGTGGCTCGATGGCGCGTTCAGCGCGGGCGACCTGATGATGGTGTCGGTGCTCCTGAGACTGAGGCCCTCCGGCATTCTGGACGAAGCTCCGAGCCTCGCCGCATACGTCGCCCGCGGCGAAGCGCGGCCCGCGTACAAACGGGCTTTCGACGCCCAATTCGCAGTCAATACCCGGCCGACCTAGACGCCATGCCGTTCGCTTAGCGGCAGCAAGAATGGCGAACCGCCAAGCCGCAGAGGTCGCGGAGGATCAAGGATCGAAGAATCAAAATCCAGATCCACTTGGCGTTCTTTGCGTCTTGGCGGTTCGCCTTCTTATCCGAACCGCGCCGGGCCTAGACGGCTGGATATTGCGGGCCGGACGAGCATTTCGCTTCGACTTTCGCCGCTCGGGCGCTAAGAGGAGCGCATGTCAGAAAGCGAAAAATTGCCCGTCGTCGGTCACTGGATCGACGGCAAAACCGTCCTCGGATCGCCCCGCTCGCAAGACGTGTTCGATCCCGCCGTCGGCGTCGCCACGAAGCGCGTCCTGCTCGCAGAAAAAAAGACCGTCGAAGCTGCGATCGCGTCGGCGGAAAAAGCGTACCCCGCGTGGCGCGCTACGCAGCCGCTGAAACGCGCGCGCGTGATGAGCAAATTCAAGACGCTGCTCGAGCAGAACGCCGAGAAGATCGCGTCGCTCCTCACGTCCGAGCACGGCAAGGTCATGGGCGACGCGATGGGCGAGGTGCAACGCGGCATCGAGAACGTCGAGTTCGCGTCGTATGCCACCGAGCTCCTCAAAGGCGAGCATTCGCGCAACGTCGGTCCGGGCATCGACTCGTGGAGCGAGCTGCAGCCGCTCGGCGTCGTCGCGGGCATCACGCCGTTCAACTTCCCGGCGATGGTTCCTCTTTGGATGTGGCCGACCGCGGTCGTCTGCGGAAACACGTTCGTCTTGAAGCCGTCCGAGCGCGATCCGTCGTCCGCGATGCTCGTCTCGCAGCTCGCGTTCGAAGCGGGCCTTCCGCCGGGCGTCCTCAACGTCGTCAATGGCGACAAAGAAGCGGTCGACGCGATCTTGGACGACCGGCGCGTGCAGGCGGTTTCGTTCGTCGGCTCGACTCCAATTGCAGAATACATCTATTCGAAGGGCTGCGCGGCGGGCAAGCGCGTGCAAGCTCTCGGCGGCGCGAAGAATCACGCCGTCGTCATGCCCGACGCGGACATGGACAATGCCGTGAACGCGCTCATGGGCGCTGCGTTCGGATCGTGCGGCGAGCGTTGCATGGCGATTCCGCTCGTCGTGTGCGTGGGCGATCAAGCGGCCGACGCGATCGTCGCGAAGCTTTCGGACGCGATCGCGAAGATGAAGGTCGGCCCCGGCAGCGAGGGCAAAAACGACATGGGCCCGCTCGTCACCAAACAGCACATGGACAAGGTGCGCGGCTACGTCGATCAGGGCGTGAAAGAAGGCGCGAAGCTCGTCGTCGACGGTCGCAGCACGAAGATCGCGGGCCACGAAAACGGCTACTTCATGGGCGCGTGTCTCTTCGACGACGTGACGCCGGAGATGGTCATCTACAAAGAAGAGATCTTCGGACCGGTGCTCGGCGTCATGCGCGTCAAGACGCTCGAAGAAGCGATGAAGCTCATCAACGATCACGAGTACGGTAACGGCACGTGCATCTTCACGCGTGACGGCGAAGCGGCGCGCTACTTCACCGACCACATTTTGGTCGGCATGGTCGGCGTGAACGTCCCGCTCCCCGTTCCGGTGGCGTATCACTCGTTCGGCGGCTGGAAGCGATCGCTCTTCGGCGATCTGCACGCCTACGGTCCCGACTCCATCCGCTTTTACACGAAGAAAAAAGCCATCACGCAACGCTGGCCGTCCGCCGGCTTGCGCGAAGGCGCGATCTACAGCTTCCCGTCGACGAAGTAGGTCGTCGACGTAGGCACTGATTACGCGCTCAAATCGTGATCGGAAGCTCGAGATGCTTCTCGTACATCCGATCGCGATGAGCGACGAGGCTCGCCGGCACATCGTAATCTTTCGCCGTCGACGCGAACGCGGCGCGGAGCATCGGCGAGATTCCGCACCGGTCTTCGGGGGGCATCGCGGCGAGATTCATCCCCGACGCCACGTAGATGTCGAGCGCGCTCAATCGATCGCCGATGAAATACGCTCGCGCGCCGAGCGCCTCGGCGAAGAATCGAAATCCGCGATTCACGATGGCGAGCGCATCGCTCGCGCGTTCTTTCGCGTAGCCGTATCGCTTGCCGAGATATGCGGCGACAGGCGGCGGAAATCCACGCTCCCCGTTCGTCGTGAGACCGAGATGCACGGCATGGATGCGCGCGTTCCACAGGATTCCGCCTTCGCCCATCATCTCGTGCGCCAGCCCGAGCATTTTCACGCGCTCTTCGATGTCTTTCGGAACGAGCGACGGCGACGGCGCGATGCGTTCCGCGAGCTCGAGAATTTCCGCCCATCCCGAGCGCGCAGGCTCGTCGTTCCACATCACCGCCGGCGCATTTTTCACGCCTGTCCATTCACGCATCGCTTGGTCACCCGGCGCGAGACGAGTCGCGACGAACGGGATTTTCTCGACGTGAAAAATTCCTTTCGCCGCTTCCGACCACGGGCTCGGCACGTTCGCGAGGGTGACGAGACGAAGGCCAGAAGCGGCGCGTGCGGTTTCGAAATCGACGTAGTTGGTTTTCATGTTCGTGCGTGGCGCATGGCGCGCGTGAGGGATTCGAGCAGCTCTTCGACGGTATAGGGTTTCGCGAGGACGGCGTCGGCCGTCGTGCCGTGGACCGACCGGCCCTCGGATCCCGCGGTCAGATAGCCGCTCGCGAGAACGACCGGCACCTTCGGCGCGATCTTCCGAATCTCGCGCAGAGTCTCGGCCCCCGCCATGCGTGGCATCGTCGCGTCGAGCAAGACCACGTCGATCCGGTAGGGGCCGTTCCTCAAGATGTCCAGGGCCTCGACGCCGTCACGTGCGAGCACGGCTTCGAAGCCGAGCTCCTGCAAGAGGAGCTGCGTCGATGCGCGCACGGCCTGCTCGTCATCGACGACGAGGACGACGCCTTCGCCGCGGGCGAGGACGGGAGCGGGCGACGGTTTCGCCGACCTCTCGACGGCTTGCGCGGGAAAAAAAGTGCGGATACGCGTTCCCGTTCTCGGTGCGCTTTCGACGTCGATGACGCCCGCGTGTCCTCGCACGATGCCGAGCACGGCCGCCATGCCGAGCCCGCGTCCGACGAATTTCGTCGTGAAGAACGGATCGAACATTTGCGCGACGGTCTGCGCATCCATGCCGATGCCGTCGTCTTCGACGCAAAAATACGCATATTTCCCCGGCTTCGGCTCGCCTCCGGCGGCGGAGCGCGCGAACGCTGCCGCGTCGAGGTCGGCGGCGCCAGTCGAAATGCGCACGGTGCCGGCGGTATCGCCGATCGCCTCGGAAGCGTTGATGACCAGGTTCATGATGACCTGTCGAATTTGCGTCGGATCGCCGAGCACCATCGGCAAGCTCGGTGCGAGATCGCGCGCGAGCGTCACGTGCTCGTTCACGGAGAGCTCGAGGATGCTCGACATGTCGCCGACGAGCGCCGAGAGCTCGACCCCCTCGCTGACGAGCGTCCCTTTTCCGGCGTAGGCGAGCATCTGTCGACAAAGATCGGTGGCGCGATCGATGGCGGTGGCGATCGTTTCGAGGTGGGCAACCGCCGTGTCGCCGAGCTCGTCGTTTCGCAAGAGCGCGAGCCGATTCGTCACGATCGTGAGGATGTTGTTGAAGTCGTGCGCGACGCCGCCGGCGAGCATCCCGAGGCTCTCGAGCTTCTGTCCGTGACGAACTCGCTCGGCGAGCGCGCGTTGCTCGGCTTCGATACGTTTTCGCTCCGTCACGTCGCGAATCACCGCGACGCGCGTCTTGCGACTCTGATGCTCGAGCGACCTTGCATGGAGCTCGACGGGAAATGTCGAGCCGTCTTTTCGTCGCGCGAGCCCTTCGTAATGCGCCGTCGATCCCGCGCGCAGGTAGGCGGCCGCGCGCTCTTGGGATTCGGGAGCGGTGAGCTCGCTCACCGTGCGTCCGATGACTTCCTCGGGCTCGAAGCCATACATGGCTGCGCCCGTTTCGTTCGCGAGGACGACCTTGCCGTCTTCGTGGATGAAGACACCCTCGAACGCGGCAGACGACAACGTGCGAAATCGCTCCTCGCTCGCACGCGCCGCTCGCACGGCGTCGTCGTGAGCGGAGAGATCCGAAATGAACGCGATGGCGATGGGCCCTTGCGGCGTCACCGCGCTCGTCGTCGTGACTTCGAACGGAAACTCGGAGCCGTCTCTCCGAACGCCGCGCGATTCGTAACGCCTCGGCACGTCTTCTCCGCGCGCACGATGGGCGAGATGAGCCTCGATTTCAGCGCGATGCGACGGCGCGATTTGCTCGAGAATGGAGCGACCACGAATTTCGTCGAAGCTGTCATATCCGAAGAGGCGCACGTACGCGGGGTTCGCATCGATCGTCACACCGTCGCGCGCGAAGCCGATCGCGAGCGGCGCTTCGTCGATCAGCGCCGCGAGCCAGGCGTGGCTCTCCTCCGATCGCGGTGCATCCTTGCCGTCCGTTCGCGCGCCCATCGTTTTCTCGGGCGCCGAGCGTAGCTGTGTTTCTAGGGCGCCGGCGTCCCGCAGCAGCGTGGGCCGAGGTCGGGCCACTGGGCCGTGCGCTCGTCCCAAGCCTGGATGGCGCACTGGCCGACGGAGCCGGCGGCGAACGACCACGAATCGCCGAGCCAGTGACAAAGATCCGCAGGACCGGCGTCGCCTTCGCAGTAATCCGTCCACTCGTCGACGTTGCCGGACATGTCGAACGGGCGCCGGCCCGCGTCGTCGGCGCCGATCGCCCCGACGCATTGCGGGAAGGTGCCCACGTCCACGCGCGAAGCATCCGGAGGCAAACCGCCGTCGCCCTGCAAGGTGTCGCATGCCCCTTCGATGAAATCGTTTCCGTAGGGATAGGCGGACGCGCCGCCGTTCGTGCATGCGTTCATCCATTCGGAGACGTGCGGATCGGAGAGATCGGACTGGGACAACGCCGGCTCGCCATTGACGCCGCAGAGCCGTTTGCCCGCCCACGCGCAGTAGGCGTACGCGTCGCAGAAATCGA